>SUTY01000079.1 GCA_015152455.1 Cyanobacteria bacterium SIG32 | reverse complement strand
TGCCTGGGCAACAGCTGGTGCAACAGGTTTTAAAGGTGCAAGAAAAGGAACTCCGTTCGCAGCTCAATCAGCAGCTGAACTTGTAGCTAAAAAATCTATTGACCAAGGTATGAAAAAAGTTGAAGTTCACATCAAAGGACCTGGTTCAGGTCGTGAAACAGCAATCAGAGCTATTCAAGCTGCAGGTTTGGAAATTACTCTTATTAAAGACGTAACTCCAATCCCTCACAACGGTTGCAGACCACCTAAAAAACGTAGAGTATAATCCTCGTTTAATAGTGTGTAGTGTCGGTGGACACAAAGTGTAGTAATGGTGGGGGCTTGTGATAGCCAAATCACAAACCATAGATGCCCCACAAAAAGTAAAGGAGAAAAAATGGCAAGATATACAGGACCTTCTAACAAATTGTTTAGAAATAAAAAAGTAACTGATTTGTCAAACAGAAAATTAACTTCTTCTATGCGACAAACAGCTTCAGGTCAACATGGTGCAGTTAGAAAAAAACTTTCTGAATATGCTATCCACTTGGCTGAAAAACAAAAAATTAGATTCACATACTTAGTAAGCGAAAAACAATTCGCAAAATATTACAACGAAGCAGCTAGAAGAAAAGGCGTAACAGGTACAATCCTTTTACAACTTCTTGAATCAAGATTAGACAACATCTTGTTCAGAGCTGGTTTCGGTATTACTCGTAAACAATCAAGACAAATCGTTAACCACGGTCACGTACTTGTTAACGGTAGAAAAGTTGATATTCCGTCATACTTAGTAAAAGCAGGTGATGTAATCACAGTTAAAACAAGAAGCTCTGAATACTTGAAAAATGTAATCGGAATGATTGATATGGCTTGCGCACCAGCTTGGATGACAATTGATAAAGACGCTCTTAAGGTTACATTTGATAGAATTCCTGAAAGAGAAGAGCTTGATCCTGAAATCAAAGAACACTTAGTAATTGAATACTACTCAAAATAATGTAAATAAGTCTTAGGACTTTTACACAGATTATCCAACGGAGAAATCCAAATATAGTTATTATAAAACTAGGAGAAAAAACAAATGGAATTAAAAATTAAATGCGTTAATACAACAACAAGTTCTGACGGTTCACAATACGGTAAGTTCGTAATCGAACCACTAGAAAGAGGCTTTGGTACAACAATCGGTAACTCTTTAAGACGTGTATTATTATCAAGTCTTGAAGGTACAGCAGTTACATCAGCAAGAATTGAAGGTATCACTCACGAATATACTGCTATTCCTGGTGTGTTGGAAGATGTTATCGACGTAATGTTAAACCTTAAAGGCTTAGTTGTTAAAACAGATTCTAAAGAAGCTCAACATTTGAGAATAGATGTTGATCGTCCTGGAGCTGTTCTTGCAAGTGATATTCAATTACCTGCAGGTGTAAAAGTTGTAAACCCTGACTGGTTAATTTGTACAGTTGCTGACGGTGGTTCTTTCCACGCTGATGTAATTGTTGAATCAGGCAAAGGTTACATTGCAAATGATGTTCCTAGAGATTCAAAAGGTTTATCAATTGATGTATTGCCAATTGATGCAACATTTATGCCTATCAAACGTGTTAGCTACACAGTAGAAAATACTCGTGTAGGTGATTCAATCGACTTTGATAAATTAACTTTAGAAATTTGGTCAAATGGTTCAATTGATGTAACTACAGCTTTGAGCCAAGCATCAAACTTGTTAATTGATCACTTTATGCAAATTGCTTCAATTACAGGTCAACCTGCAGTAGCTCCTATTGCTTCTATTGAAGAAGTAATTGAAGATGATGCTAATGTTCCTTCAATGACTATCGAAGAATTGGAATTGTCAGTTAGAGCATACAACTGCTTGAAACGTGCAAGCATCAATTCAATGGCTGAGTTGTTGAAAAAATCTGAACACGATTTATTGAACATTAAAAACTTTGGTAAAAAATCTTCTGATGAAGTTATCGAAAGACTTCACCACTTTGGTTTGGAATTAGCTCCAAGCCCTGAGTTTGAAGAAGAAATCGGTTAATTAAAATAGTAATAATATAAGGAAAATAAAAATGAGACACCAAACTAAAAAACATACGCTAGGAAAAGCACAAGACCAAAGAGATGCCTTGTTGCGTTCTTTAGCTACTGAACTTTTTATGCATGGTGAAATCAAAACAACTTTGGCTAGAGCAAAAGCTCTAAGACCATATGCTGAAGAGATTATCACATATGCTAAAAAAGGTGACTTGAACAGCCGTCGTCAAGCTGCTAAATTCATTTTTGACAAAGAAACAGGAAAATATATGGATTTGGCTTCAGGCGAAGTGTTTGATGCACCTCAAGCTGATAAAAAATTAGCAGCAGAAACAGTTTTAAGAAAATTGTTTGTAGTAATTGGTAAAAAATATGCTGACCGTAACGGTGGCTATACAAGAATTTACCACTTACCACCAAGACGTGGTGATGCTGCAGAAATGGCGTTAATCCAATTGGTATAACGCCATGAGGTACGCCTTTAAGGTTCAATATATCGGAAAAAATTATTCCGGTAGCCAACTCCAACCTGATAAACCATCAGTACAGGAAGAACTAGAAAAGGCATTATGTACATTGATAATTGGTGGAAACACCGAATATAACCGACAAGTTAAAGCAGTCTTTTCCGGAAGAACGGATAAAGGAGTTAACTCAGTTGGGCAAGTGGTTCATTTTGATGTAGATAAACCTATTGTTGCTTCAAAGTTTATTTATTCATTAAATGAAATACTTCCTGATGATATATCCGTTTCGGACTTGGAAAAAGTTGATTTAAAATTTCATGCTCAAAAATCTGCAAAACGTCGTCATTATGAATATGTTTTTGTAAACAGAAAGTGCAAAAACGCATTTGATGGTGATTTGTTGAGAGTTAAGTATGATATAGATATTGATAGAATGCAAAAAGCATTAGATTATATCAAAGGCGAACATGATTTTTCAAGTTTTAAAAGTTCCGGAACGCTTAACCCAAGCAAGATATGCTTTATTTATGAGGCGAAAGTCGAACGAGTCGGCGACAGAGTTCATATCAATATTATTGGAAATAGATTTCTTTATAATATGGTAAGAGCGATTGTCGGAACCCTTTTAGAAATAGAAGGGCATAATTTGCAAGCCAGTTATATGAAAGGTGTTCTGGATGCAAAAGACCGCAAAAAAGCGGGAAGAAATGTTAGTCCGTATGGATTGACGTTAATGAAAGTAGAATATTAACAAACGGAGATATAAGCATGAAAACTTATTCAGCAAAACCTCTAGAAGTTGAAAGAAAATGGTATGTAATCGACGCAGAAGGCGAAATTCTTGGCCGTCTAGCAGTTCGTGTTGCAAACATTCTTAGAGGTAAAAATAAACCTGAATATACACCAAACGTTGATACTGGTGACTTTGTTATCGTTATCAATGCTGAAAAAGTGTTAGTTTCAGGTAATAAAGAAACTGATAAAATTTACTACCACCACACAGGTTACCCAGGTGGTTTAAAATCAGCTAGCGTAAAAGAATTACGTGAAAAAGATGCAAGATTATTAATTGAAAAAGCAGTAAAAGGTATGCTTCAACACAATACATTGGGTGATACTCAATTTACTAAATTGAAAGTATATACAGGATCTGAACATCCACATGCTGCTCAAAAACCTATTTTACTTGAAAAGGAGGCTAAATAATGGCAGATAAAGAAATTATGGCTACTGGACGTAGAAAAACCTCTATCGCAGTTGTAAAATTGGTTAAAGGTAAAGGCAGAATCTTTGTTAACGGTAAAAAATTAACAGATTATATCGGTAACAGACCTGCTATCGAAATGTTAGTTTACAGACCACTTGTTTTAACAGATAACCAAGAAAAATATGATGTAAGAGTTAAAGCAGTAGGTGGCGGTATCGTTGCTCAATGTGGTGCTATCAGACATGGTATTTCAAGAGCATTGGTTAAAGCTAACGAAGAATACAAAAACGTTTTAAGACTTGAAGGTTTGTTAACTCGTGACCCACGTGTTAAAGAACGTAAAAAATACGGTCGCAAACGTGCAAGAAAACGTTTCCAATTCTCAAAACGTTAATCAGATACAAAAAGACGCTCAACCGAGCGTCTTTTTTATGTAATGTTTTGTAAAAAAAGTTACTTAAAAATAGCAATTTTTTAAGACTTTTGGTTTTAGCTAATATATAAAGGTAGTGTGAATAAGGAGAAAAATTTATGACATATGTAAATGGTGTTGGACCTCAGGTAGTACCTCAAAATACTCAACAAAAGTTACCTGTTAATCAACCTTTGGGTGGTAAAATTATTGCACCTCCACCACAAAAACCACAAGGACCAGTTGTTCCTAATACTCCGTTGGCAGGTTTGATTTCACCTCCGAAATTACCTCCTCAAGGTCCATATATTCCGGCACCAATTGCAGGATTAATCAATCCTCCAAAATTGCCAAGAGGCCCTATTACTCAACCACCTTTGGCAGGCTTGATTTCTCCACCTAGTTTACCACCAAAAAATCCTACTCAGCCATTGGGTGGTTTGATTGCTCCTCCAAAAAATCCGGCACAAAAACCTGAAATGCCACCTGAAAAAATCTTGGAAGCTATCAAAGATTTGTTAGAAGCTGCTAAAAACAACAATCAAGCAGCATAGACTAAATAAATGATTTAAGAAAATCTCCTTTATAGTATATTGTACATAAAGGAGATTTTTTATATGTATAAATTGTATAGTGCTACGGTAGAATTAACAAGAAAATGTAATGCTCGTTGTAAGCATTGTATTGTTGATGCTCTTTATGCTAAAGAAAATGAGATGACTACAGAAAGGATTTTATCATTAATAGAAGAATTACATGATGAAGGGTGTGGTACTATAACTTTAACAGGTGGAGAGCCGTTTTTACGTGAGGAATGGCCGTTATTTGTACAAAAGGCTTATGCTTTAAATATGCAAATTGTCATGATGTCTAATGGTTTGAAAATAGATGAGCCGATAATAAAGGTTTTAAAATTATTCAACGTAGCGTTGGGTATAAGTCTTGACGGATGTGATGCTGAAACTCATGACAAAATCCGTGGAGTCAGAGGAATATTTGATAATTTTGTAAAATTAATACCTAAACTTAAAGAAGCTGGAATTTATGTTGCAATTCCTACAACAGTTATGAAATCTAATTTTGATCAATTAGATAAAATAAGAGATTTGTTAATTGATTTGAAAGTTGATGCGTGGCAGCTTCAGGTGGTAAAGCCAAGTGGTCGTCTTGAAAATGATGATGAAATTTTAACAGAAGAACAATACTACAAATTAGCAGAAAAAATTGTTGAATATCGCAGAGATTTTGGTGATAAATTGAGCATTACAGAAGCTGATTGCATAGGGTACAATTCAGTATTAACTCCAGGTCTTGGAATTCAGGAATGGAGAGGGTGCGAATGTGGAATTTATTCTGTAAGTATTGAAAGTGACGGTAATGTCAAAGGTTGCCCTAATATGAATAACTCTGAGGGTAATGTTTCAGAACGTCCTTTTAAAGAGATTTGGCAAAGCCACGACAGTTTCAAGTATAACAGAATGCCAAATCCGGAAAATTTAATTGGTTTTTGCAGAGAATGTGAGCATAGATATGTTTGTCGTGGAGGGTGTCCAACTAATCCAAGAACAGATAAAAATGTTTACTGTTTACATAAAATTGAAACTGTTGGTGTAGATAAATAAAAGAGCCTCATTTGAGGCTCTTTTTAGTCTGAACATTTTCTTTTTCCGTTCCAAGATAAATCATTACAATGCAAGTAGTCCATATTTTTATTTTCTATTATCCATACTGTACAGGCATAACCATTATAATCTGAAGTACTTGTAAGGTTACAATCTGCAGGGAATCGTCTTGAAGATCCTTTTATCCCATCTTTTCCCATTGGTATTATAGCATTTTGAGTAACATTGAAATAAAAAATATCTTTACCGATAGTGTTAGGACTTGTTTTTGAACCGTTTATATCTATAGCAAAATCTCCACAAACTTGTGTTGAGCCATTGCAATTGATATTGTTCATCCAACCACCAAACATAGTTGTTCCATCTGCTAATTCAATTATTGATAAAGTATTTAGGTCAATATATGTTTCATTTAATCTTGTCACCTTAGGATATTTACAATTTTGATCCCCTCTGTTGCACTGAGAAATGACTTTCATATACGGAGTCATTTTACTCCAAAATAGAGGAGCATTAGCTGCTGTGTTTGGATTAATAATATAATTTCCCTCCTCATCATAGCTACCAGTGCTTGAGTTTCCTGGGAAACCCCATTGATTAATATTACCATGTTCAGCTTTTGCCATTTGATATACATTATTAATATTGCTATATGCTTTTAAAACTTTTGTTATTGTTGCTTTTTCTTTATAATTACTTATCAATGTTGGAATAGTCATTGCCGCAACAACACCGATAATTGCTAGGGTGATTAACACCTCAGCCAAAGTAAAGGCGGATTTTGGGGAAGTGATCAAGTGACAAGGTGACCAAGTGATCAAGTTCTTTACAGTTTTTTTCATAACTTTTTTCCTTTCATTTTTTTATATGTACTACTATTTTTTAAATTACTGTTCTCTACTCCCCTCCCTCGCTAGGGAGGGGCTGGGGGTGGGTGAGCTTTTATTATTGTTAATAACCACCCACCTAAATCCTCCCTAGCAAGGGAGGACTTAAATTTTCTATATAACAAAACAAGGTTGTACAAGATCTAATTCTTGTTAACAACCTTTCTAATTTTATATCTATAGATCCTGAAACAAGTTCAGGATGACGGCGTGATTTTGCACAAACCGCCAAAACCCAGGCTACGAGAGCGTTTCTACCCCCCCCCTAAGGTCTTAAAGCTATATGTGGTTTGCTTTTTCATACTCTCTCCTTATTTGGTAAGTCGTTAAGTCTTTAAG
>SUTY01000078.1 GCA_015152455.1 Cyanobacteria bacterium SIG32 | reverse complement strand
ATGAGTAATTTAGACAAAATCATGAAGCCAAAATCAATTGCCGTTGTTGGTGCATCAACAAAGGAAAAAACTATTGGCTCAGAAATCATGCAAAGATTAAGAGACTACAAATTCACAGGTAATATTTATCCTGTAAACCCAAAAGGTGGTATGATTGAAGGATTTCAAGCATACACTTCAGTTGCTGAAATCCCAGGCGAAGTTGACTTAGCTATTATCGTAGTTAACTCAAAATTCGTACTTGATACAATCGATCAATGCCATGCAAAAGGTATAAAAGGCTTGTGTATCATCACCGCTGGTTTCAAAGAAACAGGTGCTGAAGGTGCTGAAGCTGAAAGACAATTATTAGCAAAAGTTCGTGAATACGGTATGAGATGTGTTGGTCCAAACTGCTTGGGCGTACTTAACACAGATCCTGCAATTTCTATGGACGCAACATTTGCTGAAGCACTTCCTGAACGTGGACACATTGGTTTCGTTTCTCAATCAGGTGCTTTAGGTGGCGGTATTTTGAATATTCTAAAAGACCTTAACCTAGGTTTTGCTCAATTCATTTCTATCGGTAACCAAGCTGACGTTAACGCTGAAACTGCTATGGAATACTGGGAAAATGAATCTGATGTTGAACAAATTTTGTTATACATGGAATCAATTCAAAATCCAGCAAACTTTAGAAAATTAGCTACAAGAATTTCTAAGAAAAAACCTATCTTAGCTTTGAAAGCTGGTCGTTCAGCAGCTGGTGCATCTGCTGCATCTTCACACACAGGTTCATTAGCTGGTGCTGATAAAGCAGCTAATGCATTGTTAAGCCAATCAGGTGTAATCAGAGAATATTCTTTGAAAAACTTATTCTCAACTGCAAAAGTATTTGCTAACTGCCCTATTCCAAAAGGCGACAGAGTTGCAATTATTACTAACTCAGGTGGTCCTGGTATTATGGCAACTGACGCTATCTGCGAAAATGGTATGCAAATGGCTCAAATTTCAGAAGAAACTAAAGCTAAATTAAGAAGTTTCTTACCTGCTGCAGCTTCTGTTAAAAACCCTATCGACATGATTGCATCAGCTCCAATTGAACACTACAAACAAACACTTGAAACAGTTATCGCTGATGAAAACGTTGATATGATTATGGTTATTTATTTACCGTTCTTAGGTTTGAAAGATATTGATGTAGCAAAAGCAGTTATGGAAATCAAAAAACAATATCCGCAAAAACCTGTTATCGGTGTATTTATGACTAAGAACGAATTCTTCACAGAAATTTCTAACTTAGAAGTTAATATGCCATTCTTTATGTACGCAGAAGAAGCAGCAGAAGGCTTCTTGAGATTAAACCAACAAAGACTTTGGATGGAACAACCTGAAGGCAAAATTCCATGCTACGACGTTGACAGAGCAAAAGTTGAATGTATTATCAAATCTTCAATTGCAGAAGGTCGTGATCAATTAACAACTCTTGAATCAATTGATGTTCTTCAAGCATACGGCATCAGAGCTTGTAAATATGGTTTAGCAACAAACGAAGAAGAAGTTGCAACATTAGGTAACTCAATCGGATACCCAGTTGTAATGAAAATGACTTCAAAAACAACATCTCACAAAACTGATGTTGGCGGTGTTAGAGTTAATATCCAATCAGAAGAACAATTGAGAGCAGAATACCAAGACTTGATTGCTAAATTAACTGAAAAAGGTCTTATCGAAGGTCTTGAGGGTGTAATTATTCAAGAAATGGTAAAAGGCAACCGTGAAATGGTTTGCGGTATTGCAACTGACCCTCAATACGGGCCAATGATGATGTTCGGTTTAGGTGGTGTATTCGTTGAAGCATTGAAAGACGTAACATTCAGAATTGCTCCTCTAACTGATTTGGATGCAAAAGATATGGTTAGATCAGTAAAAGCATACAAATTATTACAAGGTGCTAGAGGTACAAAACCTGCTCAAATGGATCAAATCGAAGAAACATTGCTTCGCTTATCACAATTGGTTAACGACTTCAAATTCATCGATGAACTTGATATTAACCCATTGTTAGTAAGTGAAAAAACAGGTGAAGGTATCGCAGTTGACGGACGTATCAAAGTAAGACTTGCTGAAGCTAAAGAAGCTCTAGGATGTTCTTGCACAGAATGTTCTTGCTGCCACTAATCCTAAACAAGACTAAACTTAAAAGGCAACTCGTAATGAGTTGCCTTTTTTTAATTATATAATATTATTTATTGGGATATCTAGCGAATTTGCCAATTCGACAATTTTCTTTATAGTAAGATTTTGTTCACCACGCTCAACTTTGCCAATATAGTTTGTGTGAACTCCAGCAATCTCGGCAAATTTCTCTTGAGAAAGCTGTTTTTTTGTGCGTTCTACCCTAAACTTCAATCCTATTTGCTTTAGAACAATTCTGTAATCTTCCATAGAATGATTTTATACTATTGACAATGTGTGTTCTATACTATTATAATAGTGGATATAAACTTGAAGGAGAATTCTATGGAAAGAAAAATTGGTTTTACGTTAGCTGAAGTCTTAATCACTTTAGCAATTATCGGTGTTGTTGCAGCAATGACTATTCCAACATTAATTTCAAAATACGATAAAAAACAAACAGTAACAAAACTTCAAAAAGCAACAAGCACAATTTCTCAGGCATTTCAAATGGCTTCAGCATATCAAGGTGAACCTTCCACATGGACTTTTGTTGCAGAATCAGGACAAGGCAGTTTAGATTTATTAGAAAAATATTTATTTCCGTACCTAAGAACCAGCAAAGTTTGTGATCCTGAAGATAATTCCAAATGCTTTTCAACAAATGTATATAGATTAGATGGAGAAACCGTTCAAAACACAATTGATAACAAATGGGCGTCTTTTGTTTTAGCAGACGGCACCTCTGTAGCTACAAGGAATGAAGAATACATTGATGGATCAGTTAACCTACCATACAAACATCAAATCTCATTTAGAATTGATGTGAACGGAATAAATCCACCAAACAGAGCGGGCAGAGATATCTTTTGTTTTGATATGACTGTTTACGATAGATATGGCCGTACTTTTGCAAATTCAACTGCAATAATACCTTGCTTTGGTGGAGTTAGTGCAAGAGAAGAATTCACTAACACAGACGGTCATTGTGCAAGTGATAAAACTTCTCACGGCTTAGGTTGCGGAGCATTAATAAGACTTGATGGCTGGAAAATTAGTGATGATTACCCTTGGTAATTTCCATGCTATAATAATTTTATGAATCATATTTTTTATATTTTGATAGTAATTTCAATAATTTTCGGAGCAATAAATGGCAAATTGCCAGACGTTGTAAATGCAATTTTGACAGGTGCAGAGTTATCTGTTAAAGTTGCATTTTCGTTAATTGGAATTATGGCATTTTGGCTTGGAATGATGAAGATTGCAGAAGAATGCGGACTTGTACAAGCTATTGCAAAAATAATTAAACCTATCACCAAAAGACTATTCAACGAAATTCCTGAAGATAGCCCTGCCGTTGGTGATATTACAATGAGTTTCACTGCAAATGCCTTTGGATTAACTAATGCAGCGACTCCAATCGGCATAAAAGCAATGGAAGAACTACAAAAACACAATATTGATAAAACCTCTGCATCAAATTCTATGTGTACATTTTTGGCTATGAATACAGCAGGATTTCAACTTATTCCAGCTACAGTAATTGCCGTTTTGATAGGAATTGGTTATAAAAACCCAACTGAAATTATTGCACCAACATTGTTGGTAACAACGATTGCTTTTATATCAGCATTAATTTTGGCAAAAATTTTCCAAAGATTTTGGAAACCTCAAACAACAGATAGTCATTCTGAACTTGTTTCAGAATCTCTTGAAGGAGGTTTGGAATAATGTTTCAATCTATAATGAACATAATATCACTTTGGGCACTCCCTGCAATAATTTTAGTCATTTTAACAATGGGTTTGGCTAAAAAAGTGCCGATTTATGAAGTTTTCACAGACGGCGCAAAAGACGGTTTTAAAATTGCCGTAAATATAATTCCTTATTTGGTTGCCATAATTGTTGCGATTTCAATGTTCAGAGCATCAGGGATTATAGAGATGTTAGAAAGCTCTTTAGCTGAATTTTTATCGACAATAAATGTTCCTGCAGATACACTTCCAATAATGATAGTTCGTTCATTGTCAGGTTCAGCAGCACTTGGAGTATTTTCTGACATTGCAAATAATCTTGGTCCTGATAGCTATGCAACAAAACTTTCAGCGGTAATGGTAGGTTCTAGTGAAACAACTTTTTATGTATTAGCTGTTTATTTTGGAGCAGTTGGCATTTCAAAATTAAGATATGCTTTGTGGGTAGGCTTATTAGCTGATTTTATCGGAATTGTGGCAGCAGTTTTGGTTTGTAACTTGATGTTTCTGTAGAATCCACCCAACTTTGAGTAAAACTTTCTACTTCATTTGAGATAACAGTTTTTACCACAACTGCATAATTTATATCTATGAAATTTATTTTATCAATTCGTTCGGCAACAAACTCTTTTGATCCACAATTTTGACAAAATTTATCAACAGGAACAACTTTACCATGCCTGTAAATAGCTTTGTGCTTTACGCCACAACAAGCACAACGAGTAATAAACCATTGATTTTCGATTAATTCACCGCAATCAGGACAATATCCGATATCCCTATCTGCAGGGAATTTTTCATGCTTACATTTTGAATTAAATAACTCCATCAAATTCATACTAAATCTTTAATGGAATTTTTGCAAAAGTCAAAATTATCTAGTTCTATGTTTTTCTTTTAACAAATCATTTTCACTGAGGTAATCCAGAATTCTGAAGTTCATAAGGTTTCTGTAATCTTTCATGGCATCAGTAAAAGTATTAACTTCACCGTCACGAACCCTTGGCATTTCTTTTAATTTTTCTTCCGAAATAATACCCGTTTTATATTTCATAGGATTGTAAACTGTCCAAGCAGAGTGTGGATAATAAGTTGAACGGCATTCATTTGTATTTTTATCAATCAAAATACTTTTCAAAACATTCGCAGACATATCGTGATATTCTTGTTCAATTACTTTGTCATAAGGTTTAAGTCTTTCAGGCAAAATTACCCTTGGGTAGTAATACCAATTATCATAGCCCATATCGTCTAAATATTCTACAGAGGCCATTGTAAATAATTTTATAGAATGCGCAAATTCATCTAAAACGCCTTGTTCTTCAGCCATTCTTGACATCAAATCCAAATACGAAGCAAGACCGCAACCTGAGTGGATATAATCAGTAATAATTACAGGCTTGCCTGATTTTTTAGCGTGTTTAACTATTGATGCAGGATCACAATTAAGGCTTTTCATATATTTTTTGTACATTTTATATTCTTTTTCAGTCGGCATCTTTGATTCATCTTTATACTGAGTAGGTCCAAGCCCCTGCCTATTTCGACGATACCAATTACCTGAGAAAGCGGCAAAAGAATAATTTTCAATACCGTCTTTCATCCATAAAGACGTATTCAAAAACCACTTAGGGCTTCTGCCAACACAAATAATTTTATGTTCTCTATACTTGTTATAACCAGCAGCGACTTTCAAAAAATCTTTCATATCTTCTTCGCTGCTCAACGGTAACTTATCTATATTTTTATCTCGTTTAAAATGCAATTCATTAACGTCAGTTAACTCATAAAAATTTGCATACAAATATCTTAAATATTCTTTTTCTTTATCAACCAAAACGTTGTATTCTTCAAACTCAATATCGCCAATAAGTCTTTGTTGAAATGACGGTTGAGAAGCAAGATTTATATTATACGCAGCATATGGTGCATTTTGTGGCAAATTTCTCTCACAATTTGCCGTCGCTGATTTTACGCCATTTCGCTTAACACTTTGAACACTATACGTATTTTTAAAAGATATTGGGGCAATTGTAAGCATAATAAACTCCTTTTGAAACCACTGTTTCAAAAAGCGTAATAAAAATATTTTGCTAAACTTAAGTTTTTTCAAAACAAAAGTTTACATTTAATCATAATATCTATTATGACCTAAAAAATCCCAGATTTGTTCAGTTAAAGACTGGCGATCATAGTTTATAGAAGTATCAGTATAAACCAATTTGCCATTTTCAAAACCTTTTTCTTTTCTAGTAGTTGTAGTAATCAAAGGGCTTTCAGAATAATCACGTTTAGTAATTATAACGTGTTTTTTATTACCCAAAACCGCCTCATCAACGCTATAATCAACTTGACCTATAGATTTTGTCAAATGAGTTCTGGTCATTTTTGAGCGATCACCGTCTAATTTAAAAGACTTTTTGTTTGAGTTAAAAATATTTGCTACGCCTGCACGTAATCTTTGCATAACTTTCATTATATTTTCCTTCCTTGGGGCTAAGTATATATTCAATGATATCCAAAAATAAATATTATGTCAAACTAAAAAGCCTTAACTAAAAATATTTGAATATCTTTGTTCAATCGTTCAACACGCTTAACATATTTCATATCAGTTAATTTTGTCATAATCAAAACAACGGCTGGTTTTTTCTTCGTCATTTCTGCGTAATACAAAGACTGACCGACACTTTCAGCCCATTTATGCGCAAAATCAAACTCGATAGCATAATCTTTTGTAAGACAATCAACACGAGTCATATCCCACAAAACGGCTTCTTTTCTGCCAAATTCCAAATCACACCATTGTGTAACATAAAAATCTTCTTTTTGATTAGCTGGCATAGTTTGAGTTTCATACAATTCCAACGGAACATAATTCAAACCTAAATAATAAAGCCCTGAAAACATCATCAAAAATATAGTTATAAAGGTCAAAACCTTATTTTCAAACTTCCTCTTCTTCGCCATAAAATAATTATACAAAAATTATCCCAAAATGTAAACTTTTAATAAATACACTATGTAAAGTAGTTACAAAACCTGAAAAAATGGTATGATGAAGAAGTGATCAAGGTTT
>SUTY01000077.1 GCA_015152455.1 Cyanobacteria bacterium SIG32 | reverse complement strand
GGGGCTGGGGGTGGGTGAGCCTTTATTATTGTTAATAATCACCCACCTAAGTCCTCCCTCATAATGAAGGACTTAAATTTTTCATATAACAAAACAAGGTTGTACAAGATCTAATTCTTGTTAACAACCTTTCAATTTTTATATCAATAGATCCTGTGGAAAACCAGGCATTTTGCACAACTCGTAAACTCGTTGGCAAAAGTAGCCAAACAAGTTCAGGATGACGGTACAATTTTGCGCAAGCTGCCAAAACCCAGACTAGGAGAGCGTTTCTACCCCCCCCCTAAGGTCTTAAAGCCTGTCATAGCTTCACTTTTTAACATACTACGATCTCCTATTCTGTTGGATCTTCCAACCTTAATGTACTTCTTGATCACTTGGTCACTAAAACCTTGATCACTTCTCATCATACCACTTTTTCTAATTCATTGCAAATTTTTAATAAAGTGTTAAAAAATGCTAAAAACTGGGAATATATATATTAGAACCACAGAGTGTTATTCCCCACCCCACTCTATAATAAAAAAGGTATCCGGTTACTAACCCAAGAGGTGCATCATGGATACTACGTTGTTATGGACGGAAAAGCGCGTTTTTAATGCGATAGGGATAGCTTTGAACTTTTTTGTAATAGGGCTTTTTGCTCATTCTGTGTTTATGCCAATTATGGCTAAAGATCTGGTAGCAAAGCTACCAACACCAACTCTTGATGTAGGTAGCACTTCTATGAAAATTATTGCAGAATATTCTACGGAAATACGCTCAAAAGAATTTGATGCAAAAATAAAAAATAAATATCCAAAAGCAATAATTGTTGATGTAGATAGTGGAATTAAGCATATCAAGTTAACGAATTACTATGATGGTAGGCCTGTAAAAATTAATGTTGTTGAAATAGATAATAAATTAGCTAAAAAATATGAACTTGTCCCTGCTTTAGCTTCTAATACACTAAACAATAGAGAGCAAATTGGTGAAATAGCAAGAGAAAATAATTCGATTATAGCTTTAAATGGTACGTTTTTTAAACCTCAGACAGGTGTTCCTTTAGGAACTTTAATGATTAATGAAAAAATTTATACTGGACCTATTTATGATAGAGTTGCAATGGGAATTTTTGAAGATGGTTATGATGTGGCAAGAGTTAAATTAGATGCAAAAATTACTTCAAAAAATAATACAGTACGTGTTGATAATATAAACCAACCCCGCATGCTCGCTACTTACGTTTTGGTTTACACGTCTGATTGGGGAGTAAGTTCGCCACCTACACCGAAGTATGGCCTGCAATTAGCTGTTGAAAAGGATAGGATAATAAAAAAATCAGCAGCCCCATTAGATATTCCACATAATGGGTACGTAATTGCAGGTCCTGCTTCCCTTTTAAGTAAGTTTGAAGTTGGTGAAAATGTTAATTTCGATATTTTAACAAACCCTGAGTGGCAAGGTGTTAAACATATAATTAGTGGTGGGCCATATTTAGTTAAAGATGGTGAAGTTTTTGTAGATATGACTGCAGAAAAATTAGGTGCAATTGGTGGCAAAAATCCTAGAAGTGCAATAGGTTTTACTCCTGAAAATAATCTAATTCTTGTTGCAGTTGATGGACGTGAGGGGCATTCAGTAGGAATGACTTTAATGCAGCTTGCTAGGTTTATGAAATCAATCGGTTGTGTTCAAGCTATAAACCTTGATGGAGGAGGATCTACTGTTATGTACGTAAATGGCGAAATAGTGAACTCTCCTCAGCAAAAAGGTGGAATTCCTATTTCAAATGCCATATTATTTAAAGAAAAATCTTAATGTCTGCCTACATTTTGGTCAATAATATCAGAAACCCAAGGTATTCGACTGTATTTGCCCATAAAAGAGGTTACAGCAAGATAAATTATAATTCCGTATAAAACAGTTTGAATTAACGAGTATGGACCGAATAACGGTGCGTTTAAATAAAACGTAATTTGTGCCACAAGTTTATTAATTAATGGTACTAAACTTAATATGCTTAAAATAAACCCACACAACATGTTAAGTAAAAAATATGCTATCGCAATAAAAATAGATTGAAATATATGATATTGTGTGAATGCTCTTAAATTAGAGCGTGTAATTAAGCCTAAAATTAGCCAAATAAAACCAGCAAATCCCATAGTAAGATAACTCAATGCCGAAACAATGCGTTCTATCATATAAGGTTTTGCGTAGTAGTCGTTCATTACACTAATTAGCCTTTACGTTTTTTGTCAATATATTCATCAAGAACTTGAGTATAGACCAATTTGTATTCGTCGTTTTCAGGTTCAATAGCAATAGAAGAACGGTAAGATGCAATTGCTTGCTCTACATCACCGTCAAGGTAGTGTGCATTACCTAAAAGCATGTAAGTTTCTGCGTCATTTGGTTTTACTCTTAGTGCTTCTTTGTACAAGTTCATAGCTAAATCAATACGGTTATAGTTTGTGTAAAGGTTAGCTAGCAATACATAAGCATTCTTTTCTTTAGGTTGAAGAGCCATTGCACGTTTGTACATTTCTTCAGCAACATTGTATTCTTTAAATTCGGAAAGTGCAATTGCATAACAGATGTAGGCTTTGTAATTATCACCTTCCATTTTTAGCGCTTTTTCAAACCAGTTGTATGCTTGTTCTCTATCTTTCATCAAAGTTAAAGTGTTACCAATACAAATCGCAACGATTTTGTTGTCAGGATTTAGAACAAACACTCTTTTGTATAAATCTAATGCAGTAGCATAATCATACATTTTGAAACAAACATTACCCATATCGATTAACGCAGTTAAGTTTTCAGGATCAAGTGATAATGCTTTTTCATAATATGCTTTTGATTCTATATAATCATCAAAGTCTGCATATAACAGAGCAATTGCGTTATAAATCTCAGGATTTGTTGAGTGCAAGTCAATAGCACGGTTATAATAGAATAAGGCTTTTGGGAAATTTTTCCATTCAGCAAATACATTACCAATATTGAAGTAAATCAAATAGTTTTTAGGATTTAGTTCAAGAGCTTTATTGTAGTATGAAAGTGATTTTCTGAAATCTTTTTCATAAAACCACATGGTACCCATACCAATTAGAGCTTGAATATCGTCTGGATGTATTTCTAGCAGGCTTTCTAAAACTGACATTACTTTGTCATAGTTTTCTTGTTGTAAGTATAATTCCGCAAGTTTGTGGTACCCTTCAGCATTTTGAGGGTCTTTTGCCATTTCCATTATGGCATCATTAATAAGTTTATCTAAATTTTCCATGCTTTCATTCTATCCTATTAAACGTTTTTTGTAAAATTTGTTGCAAAAAGTTAATAATAACAACAAGGACGAAGCCTTGTTGTCATTATTTATATTCACTATATTCTTCGGAAGCCTTTTTCCAGGCATCTTCTGAAATGCTAAATGCGTGACTCCAGAATTTTTCAATTGCGTAGGTTTCACGTTCTTCCTTGTGTAAAATATGTACTATAACGTCGCCATAATCCAACAAGTTCCAACGATTTTTTATATCATTTTCCATTCTAACAGGTTGACGCTCAAAGTGTTTTTTAACCATTTCTTTGACATGTGACATCAACGCTTTAACCTGTGTTGGAGAATCAGCAGATGCGATTACAAAAAAATCGCCTAAAGATGAAACGTTACTTATATTTAATATTGTGATGTTACTTGCTAGTTTATCGTCTAGAAAGCGTGCAGCAACACAAGCAAATTTTTGTGAATCGATTTCTGTCATTTTTCACCTACTCAATAATATCAACTCTGCGTTTGTGACGACCGCCTTCAAATCCTGTTTTTAACCAAATATCTACGATATCAAGTGCCAAGTGTTCGCCAATTACACGTTCGCCAAGGCAAAGTACGTTAGCATTGTTGTGAGCTCTTGAAACACGTGCAGAATATGTGTCACCGCAAAGTGCAGCACGAATACCACGAATTTTGTTTGCTGCAATAGACATACCAATACCTGTACCACAAACCAAAATACCTCTGTCAACCTGACCTGATGCAACAAGTTCTGTAACACTACGTGCAATTTCAGGATAATCACAGGCTTCTCTTGTATGTGTACCAACGTCAACAAATTCAATGTTACGTGCTTTTAAATAATCAATAATTTTTTGTTTGTAAACAAAACCGCCGTGATCGCATCCTAATGCAACTTTTAAATGATCCATGCTAAACTCCTATAAAAATGTGTAAAAACTGTCAGAATTCCGAGTCGTTCTTCAGAACCTGTTAAACTAATTATACAAATTTTTTCGGTGTTTGTAAAGAGGAAAAATTTTGACACTAAAAAAGTCCCCATATGAGGACTTTTTTATAATGTTTAATCTGCGTCGTGCATATAATACTCTGTCATCTCATTTTGCATCCATGTCAGTGCTTTTTCTTGGTCACTGAATACTTGTGTATTTCCATTTTTGCTTGTTACCCGTATCGAGCCGTCAGCGGTTGGGGTGTACGTTGCACCATATGATTTAGCTTTTTGGTTAAATTCATTTTTCTTTTGTACTGCTGAAGTACCATTTGTAGATCCTTCAACTGCTTCAGTATCCCATTTGCCTGATTTGGTTACTAAAGTTATATTAGTCCAGCCTGCATCTTTTAATACTTTTTGTAGAGCATCAACATCATTTGTAGCTCTATGGTTTACGCCGTCAGGGGTCATTGCAGTTGCAACGTTAGCTGATCTATCTATAACCATTCTTACAGAATATGGTCTAGTTTTGTTGAAATTAGTTGTATTTGTTGCTGCAGAGTTAACTTTAAAATTATCATTTCTGATTGTTATGTTTGTCCAGCCTGCAGCTTTTAATTTTGTATTTAAGTCCTCTGCTGCTTTATTTGCATCGGATGCCTTTTCTGTTGTGTAAACCTGTCCATCAGGAGTTACAACAGTCGCTGCATCATTTTTATCAAATACCATACGTATTACCATAGGTTTTGCTTTTTCTGCCGCTGAAAATCCTTTACTTGGAGTTGTATCCTTCACTGTAGGTAAGTCAAGTTTGTTTGTGTCAACGACAACGCCGTCCTTAATTGCTGTTGGATTTGCTGCAGTTATTTGATCAATTGTTATTCCTAAATTTGGATATTTTTTGTTGAGTTCATTTACTAAATCTTCAACTTTTTTACCGTTATATTCTGGATTATTTGCTTTTTTCCATTGGAATCCTGTTGGTAATTCAGGGAATTTGAATTTACCACCAGTTTTAACTGGAGCCTTATCATCAACTTTGCCGTCGTTATCAACGATTCCTTTGTCATCTACAGGTGGTTGTTCTTGAGTAATGCCTAAGGCTTTTTTAATACCGTCCAAATCATTTGCGGTTATTGTTTTCTTTTCACCGTTTTGTGTGTATGTTACAGTATATGTTCCGTCGTCATTATATTTTACTTCAACGTCTGTTAAGCCCTTAGTTTGAGCTTCTGTTTTTAATGCTTCAAGTTGTTCAGGCGTTATATCACCTATATTTTTATTTTCTATTACAGGTTTTGGTGTTGATACAGTATAGTTACTTATTGCTTTTAAGGCTGCATTAATATCAGAACCTTTGTATAATTCTTTACCTGAGCTATCAGTTATTGTATATTCGCCATTTTCACATTTTACTGTTAAACCTTTAGCTGAACCAAGATCATTTAGGGTTTTTTGATTGGCTAATTCTGTAGGTTTTTGTTCTGGTTTAGTAGTTGCTTTTGGCATTGCAGCTTGCAATTCTTCAAAAGTAGCACCTTCTGCAACTTTTTGACCGTCTTTGAAAGCATAGAATTTACCATCTTGGTCAATTATTGTATAACCTTGATCTTTATATATTTTTTCTAAATTCGCTTTAGCATTTGCACGTTCAGTCTGAGCTGAGGTGTCAGTATTTTTTTGATTTGCACCGTCAGTTTTTGCGCCACCGCCGCCGCCAATTCCAAACCAGCTTAATATTGTCGGTAGCAGGCCGACTCCAGCACCAATGCCTAGCGCCCACCAAGCTCCGTTGCCAATATCGTTATTATTGTTGCAGCAATTGCTTGTATAGTTGTACGTTACCTGTGGTCTTGTAGGTCTTGGCATCATCAATTGTCTTGGACCTACATTGTTCCAAGGTCTAAAATTTGGATATCCACCTGGCATTTGTACCATAGCATACCTCGCTCTCTTTTTTATTACTTCTTGTATATATAAAGTATATACTCCACTCGAAATTTCACGAATGGAGCATATTTGTTACATTTGTTTACAATTATATTTATTATTTTTCTAAAGCTGCTTCTTTGTCTGCTTTTAATTTATCTGCTTGTTCTTTTGTCAAACCTGATTCTAACAAGGTTCTAGTACCCTCAGCATCCGTTTCATATACTGAATATGTTGTAGAACTTTGTACTACTTTGTAACGAGTATCTGCGCCACCTGATTTACCTCTCAAACCAAGTTTTTCTCTTTCAGTTTCGTTCATTAATGTATAAGTTGTTCCATTAATTTCGATCTCTTTTGGTAAAGTTCTTTGTCGTCTGTCACCTTCGACTTCACCCATCTCTGTTTTTAATGATTGAACAATTTGGCTGAATTCGTTACTTGTTATTGATAATTGTTTGCCATTAGCGTCTGTGTAGTAATGCGCATAGTGCCAAGGTCCACCATAAGGAATTGTTTTTACTGTTTCTCTATTAGTTGTATTTGCCTCAATATCGTATTTTGGTTTTCCAGTTATTGGATCAATGTCAGTATCAGTACCAACTTTATTATCAGTATCAATATCAGTATCCGTGTCTATATCAGTATCAGTACCAACTTTATTATCAGTATCAATATCAGTATCTGTGTCTATATCAGTATCAGTACCAACTTTATTGTCAGTATCAATATCAGTATCTGTGTCTATATCAGTATCAGTACCAACTTTATTGTCAGTATCAATATCAGTATCTGTGTCTATATCAGTATCAGTACCAACTTTATTGTCAGTATCAATATCAGTATCTGTGTCTATATCAGTATCAGTACCAACTTTATTGTCAGTATCAATATCAGTAT
>SUTY01000076.1 GCA_015152455.1 Cyanobacteria bacterium SIG32 | reverse complement strand
ATTCAACTACTGCAGATTTTGTGGAAGAATTAGGTAAACATATTAAAATTACAAAAACTTGTTCTAGTGACAAATTAACTGATTGTTTTACAAGTACAATTACAACAACTGGTGATCCTGTTGAAACAAGCAAGTTAAAAGCATCAAAAAATCTTTATTCAACTGAAGATTATGGTACTGAAACTATTGGTGTTCAATTTGCAGACGGCGTATCAGCTTTAATTGCTTATAATCCAAATGCTACTCAAGATCCATTATCTAACCAAGTTGTTAGATTAACTGGTTCTAAAGATAGTGTTGGGTTATCTACTGATGCTATTTCTATTCTTTATGATGTTTCAGGTGGTAAGACCCCAAACCAAATGGATACAGGTAAGGATATCAGAGGTATTAATATTGCAATTAAAACAGGGGCTGGGTTTAAAGTTTTAGCGCCTGGATCTTTTCCACCTGTAGATTGTAGAACGACATCAGCAAGTTATGACACATATTGCGGACGAAGCCCATCAGGTTACAATGATGACTACTGGGCAGGTGCTAACAAAGCTTGTGCAGATGAAGGCATGCACTTCCCAACAATCGAAGAACTACTTGACCTCTATGCACGAAAGGGTGAAGAAGGAATTCCTACTTCAGGCTACTACTGGTCTTCATCAGAGAACGGTAATTTTGACGCGTATGAGATCTCCTTTGACCATGGGGGTGTGAACGACACCAGCTACAAGCTCGGCAGCAACCATTACGTGTTGTGCGTAGGTAATTAGCAAAAATGGTAAACCATTTTTACGTTGAATGGTTGAAAAGTTTAAAGGTTGAATGGTTTGAATATAAACAAATTATCGGAGTCTATTATTAGGCTCCGATTTTGTTTTGTTATTTACTTCTTTTTACCCCTCTCCCTTACCCTCCCCCTCAAGGGGGGAGGGAACAGACTACAGTATTATTTGGGTGATTTTACTTCTTATCCTCAGCTACCGCATACTGGTTCACTAAAGGGAGGAGAACATTTCTTGATCACTTGATCACTCTTTTCTTGGTCACTTCATTATTAACTTTTATTACAAAAGTGTGAATTATTGAAATTTAATGGGAATAAAATACTTATATACTATAGAAGTGATATAAGACCGGAGAGTAATTATGGCTGAAAAAATTAACGGCATTGATGAATTAGAAAGAATGAAAGCTGCTGCTGCAACTCAAGGAGCAACTATTCCAAATTATCAAGAGTGGAGCCAAATTATGAAAGATCTTGGTGAAGCAGGCGTGCAATCTACTGGTTCATACGAGGGCGACAAAGCATTGCATACTGAGATTATAAATGTGGTTGAACAACATATTGAGCAACAAAAAGTTGAACAAGCACAACAAGCAAAAAAGACCCAAGAAGAACAACCAAAAAAAATCTCCGAAAGCGATAGTGAACAAGCACTTAAGGCAACCGTCGCAAACGCTACAAGTTCGGTTATTCTATCAGACTATATGAAATACTATCACTTGTTATCGTAAGGTTTTTACCCTGTTAAACGGCCAAAATAAAAATACGGCTTTACCAATAAATCTGTCTTCTTTAAGAGTTCCCCAGTATCTGCTATCTTGGGAATTACCTCTGTTGTCACCCATCATGAAATATTCACCCTCAGGTATTGTGAATGGGCCACAATACATTGCTTCTGTGCAAATTGAGTAATCATAAACACTTTTTATATATTTTTCTTCATAAGGTTTATCGTTAATATAAACCATACCTTTACCTGTTTTGTCGAATTTAATTTCAAACTTATCACCAGGCATACCCACAACACGTTTTATATAAGCAATATCCTTGCAGAAAAACCCTGTTAATCTTGCAAACAACTTCAAAGGAGTGTTTTGCAATTCTGTTGACGGAGGATAAAACACCATCACATCTCCACGTTCAGGAGTTTTGTAAAATCTTGAAAAACGCTCAACAAAAATTCTGTCACCCTCTAAAAGAGTGGGACGCATTGATCCTGACGGAATCCAACGGATTTCTCCGACAAAAAATCTTATTATGATAACCATTACAACTACAAAAACAATAGTGTCAACCGTTTCTTTAATTGCAGGTTCGTTCTTTTTATACCAAGATTTTATTTGTTCTTTAAACATTTTTTATCAACTCCAAAAGTTCAATTAATGCCTTTTTGTAAGGGCTTTCTCCTAAATCTTCTATACATTGTTTTGCGCAATTTACGTAATTATTCAACAAATCTTTTGTCTTTTCAATACCTTCATTAATATCATCTGACAAAATCAACGGCGCATTATAAATCCCATCATCAATATCCGTTGTAGTTTTGGTTTTGTCCTTTTTCATTACATTCAATAAATCGTCACGAACTTGAAAAGCAAGACCAAAATTTATGGCAAATTCACTAATTTTTTCACTATATTCTTCCTCTGCCAAAATAACCGCAGATTTTAGGGCGCTTTCAAAAAGCAATGCTGTTTTTTGGGTTGATTTTTCAATATAAGTTTCCAAATCTGTTTTTTTGAATTTGTTGAAATACTGATTGACCTCACCTTTACACATATTTTGCAAAGTTTTTGCAAACACATCCAAAACAGGTAAAGATCCTATTTTTATGAGCTTTTCTAAGGCAATTCCTATTAAATAATCTCCTGAAATTACCGCCAATTGATTATCAAATTTGTCGTTTAAAGTTTGACGATTTCTACGCAACTTACTTTCGTCAATTACATCATCATGAACTAAAGATGCGTTATGAATTAATTCAACAGATGCCAAAAGTTCGTAATGCGCTGGCAAAAGATACATTTTTGAAGCTCTTAAATACAGAATAGTCAAAAGTGAACGAATTCTTTTTGACGGAGCTTTCAAAAAATGCTCTAATTCCTTTGCTAACTGTGGCTTTAAATCCACTTCAAAAAGCAAATTAGCATTAACCCTCTCTAAATCCGCATTTACAACTTGCGCAATAGCCGTAATCTTTTTGTCCATATAAAAATTATACCACAATAAAAACAAAAAGCACCCACTCTTTCCTTCCCTCCAAAGGAATGGAAAATTAGCAAAAGAAAAACGACTCTCATTACAAAAGTCGTTGGAAAATCAATAGGAAAAAGGAAAAAGGGAAAGGAAAATTTTGTCGGATTAACCGAAAGTTTTGAATGTACTTTCAGTATTCTTCTCGATAACTTTTTGTACTGCGTCCATTTCAATTGAAATCGCGTCTTGTTCTGTATCCAATTGTTTCAATCTTAATTCAAGGTTCTTGTCTTGCGCCTGAATTATTTGAATTTTCGCATTTATTTCTTCTATTGTTTGGTCATATTTTGCTTTGTCATATTCATATTGGTTCATTGCATCATCATACGCATCTTGATCTGTTACGGTTGATGTTGCTAATGAATATGTTGTATAATTGCCGTTCGCATCTTTTAAACTTATTGCAATATAGCGACCTGTTGAGTCTTTTTCTACTTTCGCTTCAACACCTTTTATTTCATTGGTTGTTGTTGCTGAACCTATTGTGTAGCAATCTACTTGGGATATAATATCGCCTTTTTCATTTGTTACACGATTTGCAGTATTAGTTAAATCGGAAGGTTTGTAGAAATATGGTTGATACTGTCCAGTTGAAGAGTTTTGGACATAACGTACATACCAAGTTCCGGTAGTTTTGTACTTCTCGTTTAATAATGTATTGTAATACGCTTCTTCTGTACGTAATTTTGTAAGTTGATCTGTTGACAATGTATTCAAATATTCATCATTACCAGCATTATTATCAACATTACCCAGTTGTCTTAAAGTAGTACCGCCGATTTGATAATTTGTACCATTTACGGTAACCATACTTGATGCTGCCGCAACAGGTGTAAAATCATCTTCCCAAGTTGACAGGTAACTAACTTTATACATACCTGGATTCTGTTTGTCTGCCATTAATGCGGTAATTGTGTTTGTAATAGCACCGTCATTAAATGAATAAGTTGTTTTTGTAAAGTTATCAACAGACGGAGGTGTTGGCACGCTCATCCCCAGCATATCATTGTAATAATTTGCTGATTGATTAGCCAAACAGGTACGCTGTTGGTTAATTTGTTGACCTTCAAATTCGACATTGGTTTTTCGAGCAGTTAGCCCCAAAAATCTTGCCTGTGATGCTGCCATTCCCATTTGTGCCAATTTCCTTTCTTTTTTGTTGTGCTTACACATGCATGTTCGGCAACTTTGCCCACTAACTTTAATTTTTTAAGCAACATGTTACAGAATTGTTACAAACCCCCAAAAGCAGGTATAATCCACATTTCCCACAAGAATTTTAATAAAAAAACATAAAACAAATCCTGATGTATTTTCGATATTAACCAAAAGTTTTGAATGTACTTTCAGTATTCTTCTCGATAACTTTTTGTACTGCGTCCATTTCAATTGAAATCGCGTCTTGTTCTGTATCCAATTGTTTCAATCTTAATTCAAGGTTCTTGTCTTGCGCCTGAATTATTTGAATTTTCGCATTTATTTCTTCTATTGTTTGGTCATATTTTGCTTTGTCATATTCATATTGGTTCATTGCATCATCATACGCATCTTGATCTGTTACGGTTGATGTTGCTAATGAATATGTTGTATAGTTTCCATTCGCATCTTTTAAACTTATTGCAATATAGCGACCTGTTGAGTCTTTTTCTACTTTCGCATCAACACCTTTTATTTCATTGGTTGTTGTTGCTGAACCTATTGTGTAGCAATCTACTTGGGATATAATATCGCCTTTTTCATTTGTTACAGTATTATCACCAGCGAGATCTGATGCTTTGTAGAAATATGGTTGCCAATCTCCTGTTGTAGAATTTTGGATATAACGTACATACCAATCGCCATCACCATATTTTTCTTTTAACAATTTAAGATAATATTCTTCTTCATTTAATAACCCCTGTAATTGTGTATCAGATAAAGAATCCAAATGAGGGTCATTGTAAACTTTAGTCGCTTCTGAAGTTACAGGTTGAGTCGCAGGTTCAACTTCTGACATTTGAACCGCTTGTTCCGCAACAGTAATTCCTGATTCTTCAGTTGTTGTAATTTCTTCATTAGTTGTAACTGCTGGATTTGTCACTGCGCCATCTTCTTTTACCCAATCGCCAGCATTGTTTTTATAACATAATGTAATTGCCTCAGAACCTGTTTTTGTTTCATCTAATAAATATGCATATGTCAATGAAGAATCATATACTCCACTTTCGTATTCTGCTTTAGTTATTGCTTCATTTTCCATTGTAATAGGGTTTATATAAGCATATTTTAATTTATCAATTTCTTCATTAGTCAAAAGTAACGGATTATCAACATCTGTATCTGTGTCGGTATCTGTATCAATGTCAGTATCTGTATCGATATCTGTGTCTGTATCAGTATCAGTCGCAGGAGGTGTTATAGAAGGTGTGGTTGCTCCTGTAAAACCGTCAATTGAACCTAATTTTCTTAATGTTGTTGCACCAATTAAATAAGAACCATCATTTACATGTGTTACCATACTTGTTGCAGCAGAAACTGGTGCAAAATCATCTTCCCAAGTTGACAGGTAACTAACTTTATACATGCCTGGATTAGTTTTGTCTGCCATTAATGCAGTTATTGTGTTTGTAATTGCACCGTCATTAAATGAATAAGTTGTTTTTGTAAAATTATCTATAGATGGAGGAACAGGCACAGACATACCCAGCATATCATTGTAATAATTTGCTGATTGGTTTGACAAACAAGTACGTTGTTGGTTAATCTGTTGACCTTCGTACTCAACATTGGTTTTTCTGGCTGTCAAGCCCAAAAATCTAGCTTGTGATGCTGCCATTCCCATTTGTGCCGCCTTTTTCCTTTCTATAGACATAAGCCTACAGGTAGATTGACGACACTTGTGTCAAAAATCTTTAATAATTAAGCACCACCTGTTAACATTTGGTTACAATTATGCGTTATAACCAATTTTACCGTAAGTTTTCCACCAATCTCCAGTTGGTACTGGCTCATCCGTATAATATGAATTTATATGAGATGTTATGCCATTAGCTTCAGCAGAACCTCTGTAATCACCATGTGCTACACTGTCTAAATAATCTTCATTAGTTTGGTAAGCAAGAAACTCACCCCACATAACTTCAGTTTTTTCAACTAAATCAAAATATTCATCATAACTCAATGTACTATTTGCAAGTTTAGTTTTGTAGCTATTGTATTCAACATCTGTAATACAACCTGAATCACGCAATCTGTCCAATGTATCACTTGTAAAACCTGGATAACCATATCTTTGACCGTCGTAAGGATTTGTAAGAGGTATTACTTTATTTTCTGACGGATAACCTGAATATAAGTATGCAGTTGCGTGGGTTAATTCGTGAATTACGGTCGATACAAGTTCATACCATTGAATATTTGATTGCGCATAATAAGTCTGGTCAAGAAAAAGCCCCGCATTATCATCCGTTGCGTATAACATCAATACACCATCATCTGCACTGGTAGATGGATCATTTTCGTTTACATACGGATAAAAACTATATGCACCAAGAGTCCAAGTGGCTCCTCCAGTCAAATAATCATTGAAATCTGCGCCATCATTACAATCTTTCACACCAATTTTGCCTTCATTTTGTAATCTTCTAAGCGCCGCCAAATGATCTGTCATGCCCATTGCTTCCATATAATCAACAGCTTTATCAATTGCAAAATTTAATTTGGAATTCATAGAACCACAAGCCAAATATTCTTGTTGAATTTGTGCTGCATAAGTATCTACCTTGTTTTGAAAATTCGTTTTAGTCGAACCCAATTCATAACCAGTAAAATTCTTTAATTCACTAAATGAAAGAGAATTATCTCCATTTACATCAAGTTTGTCAAACGCCAAGTTAATATTACCAAATAAACTACTGTTACCCTCTTCCCAATCATCTCGGTGAGTAAGTTGAAGTAGTTGTCCTCTTGATACCCCTACGTTTGCATTTACCGTAGAATCACTCGCTCTGTGTATGTGTTGCAAAATATCCCACGCATCACCAATTTCACCACTTTCAGTTGATCCACCACTAACAAATCCTTCTGCAGGGTGATTAATTTTATACAACATCTCCTTAATATTTTGAATATTATTCATTGGAGTTTCTGTGGTAACAGTATAGGTAACTGGCTCTGTAGTCGTAGTAACATTTGAATGAGGGACTGAGTTCACACTTAGAATAACTTCATCAACTGCAGAAGTTTCATTAATTAATGATACCTTATCTCCAACTGTAATGTTATTAATTAATTCCTGATTATTGTTTACCGTTGTATTGTATAATATGGTCTTTATATTACTAATTTCCACAAAAATACTCCTTATAAACTTCAATACGGAAATTTATAAGGAGTTCTTTAATATTTTTTAGAATTTGTAACAAAAAGAAACAATGCTTATGCTAATGCCTCAAATTCGCCAGTTTTACCTTTATATCTATCAGACAAATAACTCAAAATCGCACCACCGATTTCT
>SUTY01000003.1 GCA_015152455.1 Cyanobacteria bacterium SIG32 | reverse complement strand
AAATATTACCTGTGAATTTGTAGTCTCTTAATCTTTGCATGATTTCTGAGCCAATAGTTTTTTCCTTTGTTGATGCACCAACAACGGCAATTGATTTTGGCTTCATGATTTTGTCTAAATTACTCATTTTCTTTCCTTTCATTTATTATGAATAACCGTTTGTAATCCATTCACGAACTCGGAGTGTTGCTCCTAATTCTTGTGCAATTTGTTGGCATAGATCTATATTTAATCTTCTGCCTTTATATCCGTCAACAACAGTTGCAATGGTTTTTATACCTGCATCTGATGATGCTTTTATAAACTTTTTAACTTCTTCGTATGCTTCTTCAAATTTTGGTTGAGAAAGCTCATCATATTCTTCTTTTGTTGTTCCGTTTAAACTAACAGAAATAACATCAATAAGCCCTTTTAATTCTTCAGCAACGTTTCTTTTATAAACAAAATTTGCGTGACCATTTGTGTTTATGCGAAGTTTAATTTCAGGGTGATTTGTCTTTAGATGTTGTGCAACTTCTTTTAAAATATCTAATTTCAACATAGGTTCACCATATCCGCAGAACGTAATCTCATTGGATAAAGGCAATTCGTTAATTTGATTTATGACATCTTGTGCAGAAAAATCTTCTGAAGAAAGCCACATGTCCTTACCGCAGACGTCGTCTTTATCGTTTCTAAGACAGAATATACAGGCGTTTGTGCATTTGTTTGTAAGATTTATATAAATTTTTCCGTCTAACAAATAAGCCAGAGTATTTGACATGTCAACCCTTTCGATACTTATATTATTGCACGTCAAAATATTTTAGCAAGAGAATTTATCCAACCTTTGCAGTATTTAGAAAATGGATTACTATGATATAATTTTTTTTAAATAGGAGATTAAAAAATGAATTATTTTATGGGTTCTTATATTGTAACAGTTGCAGGTTTGACAGGTGCGTATTTTTGGGGTGAACACGTTCATCCTGGTACTGGTTGGCTTTGTGTGTTTATTGCAATAATTTTGGGTATTTTGGAAGTAAGTTTGTCATTCGACAACGCAGTCGTGAATGCAATGAAGTTAGAAAATATGTCGCAAATATGGCGTAAGAGATTTTTAACCTGGGGGATTGCAATAGCAGTATTTGGTATGAGATTTGTGTTCCCAATTTTAGTTGTTGCGATTTTTGCAAAATTAGGTATGGTAGAAGTTGCAAAAATGGCTTTAACTAATGTTGATGAGTATGCTCATTATCTTCATTTAACACATGCTCCAATAGTTACTTTTGGTGGTATGTTCCTGATGATGTTATTCTTAAACTATTTCTTTAATCACGAAAAAGATGTTCATTGGCTTAGAAAAATTGAAGAACCTCTTTCTCATTTGGATCACATAAAAGGAATTGAAGTTATTATTTCATTAATTATTTTAGTTGTTTTACAAAAATATATTCCTGCTGAACAAGTGTCAAGTGTATTGATTTCAGGTATATTTGGTGTTTTGGTTTATATGATAATTGATGGTGCTACTCACTATTTAGAAAAGCACGAAGAAGAACGTCTTGCAAAATGTGTTGAAGGTGGTGCAAAATGTACAGGTTTGATTAGTTTTATTTATTTGGAATTAATTGATGCTTCATTCTCATTAGATGGTGTTTTAGGTGCATTTGCGTTGAGTAAAGATATTGTCATCATTACAATTGGTCTTGCAATTGGAGCTATGTTTGTTCGTTCTTTGACAATTATGTTGGTAGAAAAGAAAACATTGGCAAAATTTAGATATCTAGAGCATGGCGCTCATTGGGCAATTGGTGCGTTAGCTACAATAATGTTCATTTCTACCGTCTATGAAGTTCCAGAAGTTGTGACTGGTTTAATTGGATTTGGTTTTATTGCAGCAGCTTTTATTTCATCTGTTGTTTATAATAAAAAATTAGAAAATAAAATTGCTGAAAATTAATTAATGTAAATGTATGTAACGTGTAAAAACCCCATAGTTCCTGGATTTAGGAATTGTGGGATTTTTTAATAGCAATTTTTATTTTTTTGATTTTTTTATATATAGGTAAGGGAAAAGGAATATTTATGTCTGTAGAAAAACCGCAGTTTAGTGCCATAAAATATACAACAAAAGATGGTGAAAATGTTACAGCAACAAAACAAGGTAATACGGTAACTCTTGTAGGTGATAAAAACGGTGTAAGACAAATGCCGTTAAACAAATTTATGCAAGAATTTGTTCAAAATGTCCCACAAATTAATAATGGGCAACCAGTACAAGACACAGTCAGTTTTTCAGGTCAGCCTGACAAAACCTTAGAAAGTTCTAAAAATTCAAAAAAAAGTTTGTTGGCGACTTTAGGATTGTTGTTACTGGCAGGAGGCGCGTATGTGCTAACTAGAGGTCGTAGCTCAAAAGCTGCAAAAGTTGCGCAAGAAGCTGGTCAAGAAATATTAGAGCAAGGCTCTAAAAAAGGTCAACAAGTAGTACAAGAAGTTGTTGAAGAAGTCGTTGAAAGCGTAACACCAAAAGGCAAACAAGTTGTAACAGAGGTCGTTGAAGAAGTTGCCCCTAAAGCTAAAAAAACAGCAGAAGAAACCGCTGAAAAAACTGCTAAAAAAGTTGCAGATAAAACAAAAAAATCATCAGATGTACTACCAGAAGTGGTTGATAAAGTCGCAAAAGAAACAGAAACCGAAATTCTAAAACGAAAAGCCATAGAAGAACTTCAAACATTAGGCTTTTTTGTTGATGATGTAAATCCTAGTAAATTAACAGAGGAAATTCTTGATGATGCGTCAAAAGCAATTGACAAAGCGTTAAAAACAGACACTCCATCATTGGAATTACCAAAGCGGGTTGAAACCCCTGAAATAAAAATACCAAAACAGGCTTTTGAAAGAAATTCTGATGAGGCGGTAGAAGTTGCTGAAGATGCATTAGAAGTTGCCGCTCGTGGAAAATCTGGTGATGAAATTGTGGAGCTTGCAGATGATGGTGTAGATGCTGCTCAAAAACTTTTTGGTGAAAATCCTGTGGCTGATCTTGTAGATGATACAGGAGAAGCATTGTTTAAGCCAACTACTATAACTGATCAAGTTTCAGATGTTGCAGATGATTTATATACTCCAAGATTACTTGACGAAACTGATGATATATTGACACATTCGGATGATATGTTTACACATACTGACGACATGTTTACACAAACAGATGATATGTTTAATCATACAGACGATATGTTTAGTCATACAGATGATTTTTTTGACCCATCTCATTCAGATTTTGGTGATGGACTATTCTAAAAAAAAAGACCTCCTTAAGAGGTCTTTTTCATTTTGATTATATTTCCCAACTGTGAAGATATTCTTCTTGTTCTGGAGTTAGTGTGTCTATTTCGATTCCCATAGCCTGAAGTTTAAGTTCTGCAATTTTAACATCAACTTCGTGAGGAAGTGTGTATAATTTGTTTTCTAATTTACCTTTGTTTTGAACGATAAATTCCATACCCAATGCTTGGTTTGCAAAACTCATATCCATAACACTTGCAGGGTGACCTTCTGCTGCTGAAAGGTTAACCAGTCTGCCTTTTGATAATACATAAGCAGATTTGCCGTTTGTTAATTTGTATTCTTCAAGGTCAGGTCTGATTTGTCTGATTTCTGTAGTATGTTCTTTCAAGCCATTTACGTTAACTTCCCAATCGAAGTGACCTGCGTTAGCCAAGAAAACACCATCTTTCATTGTTAAGATATGGTGAACATCAACAACGTGTTTGTCGCCTGTTACTGTAATAAATATATCGCCTTCTAAAGCTGCTTTTGCAATAGGCATAACTCTGTAGCCTTCCATAACTGCTTCAAGTGCTTTTAATGGGTCAACTTCACAAACAATTACGTTTGCGCCAAGTGCTTTTGCACGTAATGCACAACCTTTACCACACCAGCCGTAGCCTGAAATTACAACGGTTTTGCCTGCAATAAGGATATTTGTTGCACGAATAATACCGTCCATTGAGCTTTGACCAGTACCATATCTGTTGTCGTACAAGTGTTTTGTTAAACTTGTGTTTACGCCAACAGCAGGGAATTTTAATTTACCTTCAGCTTCCATTGCCTGAAGTCTGATAATTCCAGTTGTTGTTTCTTCAGTTGAACCAATAACTTTTTCTGCCAAATCAGGTCTTTCAATATGTAGTAAAGAAACCAAATCACAACCATCTTCAATGATCAAATCAGGTTCGTGGTTTACAGCTTCTTTGATGTGTTCTTTGTATGTTTCAATACTTTCGCCTGCGATTGCAAAAACAGGAATTCCATAATATTTTACGAGAGCTGCGGCAACATCATCTTGAGTAGATAATGGGTTTGAAGCAACTAAAATTGCATCTGCACCACCTGCTTTCATAACTATACACAAAGCTGCAGTTTCTTTTGTTACGTGAGAACACGCAGAAAGTCTTAGACCTTTAAACGGTTGTTCTTTTTCAAATCTTTTTTGTATTTGAGTTAGTACAGGCATGTCTTTAAAAGCCCATTCAATTTGATTTTTGCCTTGTTCGGCCAAATTGATATCTTTAATATCGCTTTTTAATTCAGTCATTAGCATTAATTTTCTCCCTATTAAATACAAAATTATTGTATTTTCTACACGATTTAATTATAATCTATAAAAGGTAAATAGTCATACTATATTAATGTATGTAAAAATTTCTTAATAATGTTAGACTATGGGGCAAAATAAAATATTCAGACTCGTTATAATCATGGCAGTAAGGAGCATTGTGTGAAAATTACAACTATAGATAAATTATCGTCAAATGTTACATTTCAGGGATTTAAGCCTACTAAAAATGACAAAGGAAATAAAGTTTATGAATTTAATTTCCCTTTTGATAATAGCGTTTATGACTGTTATTTAGAGGTTTATGAAGTTGGTCAAGATGATAAAGGTAATTATTTTATCACAGATTTGGTCAACAATACTGATACAGAAGATGGTCAATTAAAACTTCAACCAGGTTCTAATAAAGTCGATTTATCTTATAGCTATTTAATTTCAGATGATAAACCATTTGCATATCACTACAAATTAGTAAACAGAAACAACTCAAATGAACGTTATTTCCGTGTTGATGCAGGAGATGTAATTGATAAAACTTCTGGGGGAAATGATTATGAAATTTATAATGTTGTATCATCAAACGGTTCGAGAGTTGCTCGTGGTGGTTCAATGAAACTTATTATTCCTGACAATTTTAATGTAGGTTGGGAATATAATAAAAAATTATTCGAAGATGATTACATTGTAAAAAATGACAGTGTTTTAAAACGAGCAATGCAATCAAATAAAACTTTTTCAAATAAAATAGGCGGTACTTTAGCTGGTGTGGAAAAAGCTATTGATAACGGTGAATTTGATGGTTATTCAAGCATTATTTCGCTTCCTATTTTTACTGATGATAGTTTATCAGCTCACGCATACTGGAATAAAAACTGCATGCAAATGTGTCAGTCTTTAGGTAACATTAACAATTATGCTTCCTTACAAAAGAAGATGTTTGCTAAAGGCTTGAATTTCGTATCAGATGGTGCGTTTGTTAACGAAGGTTTGGAAGGTATCCACTTTGCAAACGTTTTGAAATGGGGTGAAAAATCACCATATTTCAATTGGTTCAAGGCTTCTGGTCTTAAAAATGGTCCGTTTTTGTTAGGCGTTTTTAGTAAAAATCAAGATTTTATTTCACACAAAATTGTTAACTCTCCGTACAAATATGAACAGGGCGCTGATGGCATTGTAAAAATTAGTAAAAATCGTGATTATGATTCACAAAAACCAACTTATGTGCAAATTTTTGACGATAGACTTGTAACTGAAGAACAGAAAAAAGATACTAAAAATATTATTCGTTCTTATGATATTTTAAACACAAATAATCCTTACGACATAAATACACACGACGATACTATAATCAATTATCATTTTGAAATTGATCCTGAAACTTATAACAGAAATGTTAAGAACTTAAACGAATACAATCGTTCAACCGGTAAAAATATCAGATTAGATGAAATTGAAGGTACAAGATTTGTTAATAAGTTTGAAACTTTTGAATTGGAAGAAAAAGTCGAAAGTAATTTTGAAACTTGGGATGCTAATACTGATATTGCTAAATTAAATTATGTATATTCTCATGCAGATACAGAAGCAATGAAAAACCTTACTGCCGCTCAAAAGTCTGAAAGAATGGAAGAAATCAGAGTAAATAATAACCAAGTTAGAGATTATGCAATTACTGCAGGTGTTTATTGGACTCAAAAAACAAAAGATATTTTAACACTGCATGTCGCTCAGAATTTGAAAGATATTGATAAATCTAATCCTAAAAAAGTTGTTGAATCAATAAATAAAGCAATAGCTGATGGCAAATTCCCTAAAAAACTTTCAGTTGATATCAATTACAACATTATTTCAAATGTTCTTAATGGCGAATATGCTTCTGAACGCAAATTTAGAGATATTCCATTCAGTGAACAGATTAAAATGGGTATAATGAATTATCCACTGGATGCTATAGAACTTGGTGATAATGTTGCAGGTGTTTTGGCATCTCCATATATTACAAAAAGGGCATCAACTGAAGATCAAATTGCTGTTCCTAGATATGATTTATATAAACAAGGTAATCCTCATTTGTTAGACGAGCATAAGAACGCATATTTAAAAACACAAAGTATGTATGAAAATGAAATGATGTCTTTTGCAAATGATATTGTTGCCAGAGTTCAAAGAGAATTGCCTCACGAATTATCATCTGGTAGTGAAGCTACATTGTACGGTAAATATGTTTTACCTTTAATGACACAAGAAATTGCCAAATTTGCAGTAATTAAGGCTTTACAACCTAATGCTACTGTTTATGTAAACAAAGAAAATGGTGAAATAGGTTATGATTATGATGCTTTAAAACAAGTTTCACTTCAATCATTAGGTATAAATGGTGCTTCTCCTGAAGATGAAGCCCTATCATTAGTAAATAAAATCCGCAAAGGTATTAACAATATCGATAATAAAGACAAAAAACTTCTTGCAGATGCTATTGCAAAATCCTTAAAAGGTACAAGTGCAGAAAGTTTTGCATTGGCGGATATGATTGTTGATCGAACTCAATCAGGTTTGGATTGGAGAATTGATGCGACAAAAGATATCGCAGATATGGATGCGTTACGTGACGGTAAAAACGATTTTGGTTATGCTTGGGATCAAGTAAGTAATTTCTGGAAAAAATTTAATCAAAGTGTTTTGGAAGTGAATCCAAATGCGTACTTGGTTGCTGAAGTTACAGATGAAGGTGATTTATATAGAGCTCATTCAGGTTATCAATCCAGATACGAAGAAACTGGAATTAATAGAAAATTCTTAAATGAAACTGGTATGACAACAGTTGCAAACTATTCTTATTTATTCAACGGAACAATAAGAATGTTTGGTACTAAATTTGAAAAAGATCATCCAAATGAAATGATCTATGATTATAGCAAATTGCCGACTCTTGTTTATGAAAAGATGATTGGTGGTGAAAATTATTTGAGAACAACAAACCTTCAATCATTGCTATATTCTTACACATTTATCGGAAACCACGATAAGCCAAGAGCGTTACATTGTTATGCTATGGATATGAATCAATTCTTTGCAGATTTGACTGATCCAAGTAACAGTAAAGCCAGAGAACGTGCGTACAAAATTTTGAATGACAAAGTTCTTTCTGATGTTAGTCAAGAAGAAGTTAATAGTTTTGATTATAGTGGTGTAAGTTCAAAAGCTATGGCAATGGCGGATGTTATGATTGCAGGTTTTGGTAAAGCATTGGAAGAACTTTCTAACACTGATAATGACTTCAAAAAAGATAAAAGCAAAATATATCAAGCTGTAGCAAGATCAATCAGAGATTTGGCAAGCGGAAGTTATATGGACCAAAACTTTAATGCAGATGCGTTTGGTGTAAAACCTTTTGATATCGTAATTGATACAATCGTTAAACAAGCAAAAGCTAAACATGATCTTCCGTTGAGCAAAAAAGATATGGAAAAATTCCAAAATAAAACATTCAAAATTATTCTTGAACCAGCATATTCAAAACTCATTGATTCAATGAAAATGTTAGTTGCATTGCCTGGTAAACCGACATTGTTCTCTGGTGATGATTTAGGTGCAACTGGTTATGAAGAAAAAACAAAAAATATTTATCTTCAAGATAGAAACTATTTGCACAATGAATGGTTAAACGATCCGAACAAAAAATTTATTAAAGAAAAATATGACGAATTAAAATCTATTATGGCACTTCGTTCTCGTCCAGATCTTGATGCGTTAAACAACGGTGCGCCATTTACTTTGCAAATGCAAAATGTTTCTAATGGTGATCACAAAACGCAAGTGTCAGGTTTGTTAAGACAAAATACAGATGGCAGAATGACAATTTCATTATTTAATATGGAAGGAATTTCTCACGATCCGCAATACAAAAACGGTGTCAAACCAATGTATTTTAATGATAATAAAATTGTTTTAGATGAAATTGCTCCAGATGGAAAATCAAATAACCACATCAAAATAGGCTTAAGAGGTGGTTTAAAAGAAGGCGATAAATTTATCAACGCTAACAATCCTGAAGATGTTTATTATGTTCACAAATATGGTAATTCATATTGCTTAGAACATCACGATAAATCAGCAATTTGTATAAGCGAACGAGCAATGATATTGTACCACGTACCTGAAAAATCACAGATTTGGCACACAGGTAAAATAGAATACAAAGTTCCTACAAATCAAGTTGCAAATGCTTATGCAAATGCCTAAACGCTAAATCTGAAGTGCGCTAAGTCACCGTCTTGCATTACGTAGTCTTTGCCTTCAAGACGTGTAACACCTTTTTCTTTGCATGCTACATATGAACCAAGCTCAGCAAAATCTTTGTATGGTGTGATTTCTGCACGTATAAATCCTTTTTCAAAATCTGTATGGATAACACCTGCTGCTTGTGGTGCTTTTGCACCTGCAGGAATTGTCCAGGCGTGGATTTCTTTTTCCCCTGCAGTGATGAATGTTCTTAAATCAAGTAATTTATAAACTGATTTAATCATACGGTTTATGCCGCTATCTTCAATTCCAAGTTCGTTTAAATATTCTTTAGCTTCATCTTCGCCAAGTTCTGCCAATTCTTCTTCAATTTTTGCAGAAATTAAGACAACTTCAGCATTATGTTTTGAGGCATATTCTTTTACTTGTTTTGTATAGTCGTTGCCGTCTTTTAAGTCGTATTCTGAAACGTTTGCGGCATAGATTACAGGTTTTACTGACATTAAGTTAAGTTGTTTAGCAACGGTAATTTCGTCTTCGTTGAAATGGTCTTTTAAGTTAATGAATGTACCTTCAGATAAAAGTTCTGTTAATTTAGCCAAAACATTAGCTTCTAAAACTGCTTCTTTGTCGCCACCTTTAGCTTGTTTTGCGATACGTGCCTGACGTTTTTCTACTGATGCCAAGTCTGCCAATGCAAGTTCTGTGTTAATAACTTCAATGTCATCAAGAGGATTAACTTTGCCGGCAACGTGGATTGTGTTCGGATCATCAAAACAACGAACAACTTGGATAATCGCATCAACTTCTCTTATGTTGTGTAAAAATTGGTTGCCAAGACCTTCGCCTTTGCTTGCACCTTTTACCAAACCTGCAATATCAACAAATTCAATTGCGGTTGGTATAATTTCTTTTGCGTTGCATAGTTTGCAGAGAATTTCTAATCTTTCGTCAGGAACGGTTACTACTCCAACGTTTGGCTCAATTGTACAAAACGGATAATTGGCACTTTGTGCGTTTTTTGCACTTGTAAGCGCATTGAATAAAGTTGATTTTCCAACGTTTGGGAGTCCGACAATTCCTGTTCTAAGCATTTATATTTCCTCTTTTTGTGTATCTCTAGTGAGTATTTTAACACAAACAAATGTCTGATGAAAAATCATAAATTATTGGTCATAGATAGCCGAACCAATAATAATTAATCACATTTAGTTTTTACACCCCATTGAAGATCATTACATTCCAAGTAATCCATATTCCCATATTCAATGACCCATGCTGTACATGCTTTTCTATTATCTTTATTTTCGCCTAAGCAAAAATCATTTCTATACGGATCGCTATAAAAACCTACAGGTAGAAGACCGTTCTTTGTAATCCAAAAAACAAATGTATCGATTCCTTCTTTGTTTTCTTTTTCATTATTAAAGCCAATATAAAAATCTCCGCAAATATCATTTCTATTTCCGACAACACGTGAGCAATCAGGATTAGAAATATGAAGACCTCTAGTTTCTGTACCATCTAGGAAAAAAACTTGAGCTTTGCCACCGTATGCTTCACTTCTTCCGCATTCTTCGTAAGTACAGCGTTTTGCTACTCTCAAATTTTCTGTAAGGTAATCCATAAAACGGTCGCTCATTGCAATCGTTTTATCATCATAAATTTTTGAGTTTTCATCATCTTCAACATAAGTAGTTTGACTTAATCCCCAAGTGTCAACTGTTCCGTGTTCTATTGTTGCTAATCTCATAGCTTCATTCATTACAGAATATGCTTTTTTTACTTTTGTCACTGTAGCCTTTTCTTTATAATTGCTAATCAATGTAGGTATTGTCATTGCAGCAACAACGCCAATAATTGCTAAAGTGATAAGTACCTCTGCCAAGGTAAAAGCGGTTTTTCGTGAAGTGATCAAGTGACTAGGTGACCAAGTGATCAAGTTCTTTACAGTTTTTTTCATAACTTTTTTCCTTTCATTTTTTTATATGTACTACTGTTTTTTAAATTACTGTTTTCTACTCCCCTCCCTCGCTAGGGAGGGGCTGGGGGTGGGTGAGCTTTTATTATTAATAAGCACCCACCTAAATCCTCCCTAAAAATGGAGGACTTAAATTTTCTATATAACAAAACAAGGTTGTACAAGATCTAATCCTTGTTAACAACCTTTCAAATTTTATATTATTTATTAATTTATTTAGAGATCCTGAAACAAGTTCAGGATGACGGTACGGTTTTGCATAAATCGCCAAAATCCAGGCTACGAGAGCGTTTTTACCCCCCCCCTAATAGAGTTAGGGAGTTAGTACGTAAGCAAGTTATAAAGTTTTTTACTTGGTTTTTAAGCATTGCTCTCCGTTTTTATAAGTTACTAGGATACTAAGTTCTTTAATTTGTAAATTCTTAGTGTTTTACTGCCTTAGCATCTTAGTGCCTTCTTCATCTTACCACTTTTTTTAGAGTTTGACAATATGTATTTTAAAAATTTGCATAAACTTATTTATCATGTAAGATGAAGTTATGGGTGATGTTATTACAAAAGCTATGGTTATGTCTGCAGGAATGGGATCTCGATTAGAACCCCTTACGTTACAGGTTCCAAAGCCTCTTGTGCCTGTATGTAACCGACCTGTTATGGATATTTTGTTTGAGAGTCTTTCTAAAATTGGTATTAACAAGGTTGTTTGCAATACTTATTATTTAGCCGATCAAATTATAGATAGATACCAAAATAATGATTTGGGTGTTGAGTTTAATTATATTACAGAAGAAACGTTATCAGGGACTGCTGGTGGGTTAAAAAAATGTCAATTTTTCTTTGAAAAAGGTGAAGATTTTGTGGTTTTGTCTGCAGATGGTTTAACAAATGCTGACATCAAAAAAGGTATAGAAGTCCACAAGCAATCAGGTGCTATTGCAACAATTGGTGTAAAGCGTATTGCAAAGAATGAAGTTTCACATTTTGGTGTCGTAGTAACTGATGAAAATGGTTTTATCACAGAGTTTCAAGAAAAACCGTCGGTTGAAGATGCTAAAAGTGATTGTATAAATACTGGAATTTATATTTTTAATTATAAAATTTTTGATTACATTCCTGAGAATACTTTTTATGATTTTGCCAAAAATGTTTTTCCAAAATTGTTGTTGGAAAAACAGATTAATACATTTGTGATAGAAGATTACTGGAGTGATATTGGTACGTTAGAACAGTACAAAATTTCAACCCAAGATGTGTTTATGGGAAATTGTAAGTTTGAGCATGCCAAAATTGTTTCAACATCAACAGGTTCTTGTATTACAAACAGTGAAATTCCAGAAGATACTGAGTTTGTAGGCAACTCTACTATTGGAAAAAATTGTAAAATAGGGAAGAATGTAACGGTAGCCAATAGTATAATTTGGGATAATGTAACAATCAAAGATAATGTAAAAATTTCAGATTGTATAATAGCTTCAAATGAAGTTGTAGATAGTGATTTGACGAACAAAGTTGTTGGTTGTAATAAATTAATTACTGTATAATCTTGATTTTTTATTAAATTGATGTTACATTAAGAAACGTGGCGAGGAAAAGTAGCGACGCTAATGCGAGCCACAGTTAAAATTAAATAAAAGTTGACCAGCAACTTAAAAATCTGGGCCTGTGGCGCAGCGGTAGCGCAGAGGACTCATAATCCTTTGGTCGTGGGTTCGAATCCCTCCGGGCCCATTTTTTGTGTCTAAAATATTATAACATTCTGTTAACATATGCTCTTGTTTATATTAATTTTTTACGTCTAAAAAACTTTATATATATGTAGGAGTTATTTTTTTTTGATTAAATTAGGCGGAAAAACAATCAGAAGTTTATATGATGTAGTGGCGGAAAAAGTCACTTCTAACCCTTTTCGTGGCCGTTTAGGTAATGCTTTTGAACGTTCTCCTGTTACTGACGTTGTGGATATTGATGTTGCTCAAGCTCTAAGACGTCAAAAAGAAGTTTTTATCGAAAATTCACCGTTATTAAATGCCTATAGTAAAGAAACTCAAAAAGAAATCTATACATATCGCAGTGATAATATAAATGTTCTTGATGAACTTGATATTGATGGATTGAAAGAATTAGAAAAAGTTTGTGAAGAAGTTTATCAAAATACTCCTCATTGGAAAGGTGAACGTGTAAATCCTCATGCTTTGAAAAATTTTATTGATTTATACTATAGAGATCCTGAAACTTATAGATATTGTTTGAATTCCGAAGTTATTAATAAAATTTTTATGGAAGATTTTAGATCTCACGGTTGTATTCCTTATATGAATATGGCAATGGCTAAAGAAATTGAAAAAGGACGTGCAGATTGTGTAATAATGCAGTTTGTTGAAGATTCTGATGTGTTTTATCATAAAGGAGATAAAATTGATGAATTGAGTAAATTGTTGAGTACAAATAAGACAACAGGCAGAATAATTGCACACCGTGGTGAACGTCATGTGGGTCAATTTGCTGATATTCCTGTTGGCGAATTTATGACAAAAAAAATTAAGTTAGCGAATTTTATAAATCGTTTTGGTACTAAAAAAGCTGACTTCACAGGTTTTGATAAGCAATATTCCTTAAGGACTCAGGGTAATATTTATGATTATATAAAAAGTAAAGATGAATTAAGTTTGGCTGATGCAATGTTGATGATGAAATATGTTGATAAAACAACGCAAAAAGAAATTTTAGAGCTTATTAAAAAGGCACAAATAAAACCAGATGGAAGATTTAAGTCAACAACGTTCTCTCGAGATTTTGCACGTTCATGGATTGGTACTTGCTCTAATTACGCAGCTAAAGATCAACCTAAAATACTTGCAAAATTAAATTTGGAAGAAGGTTGTGAAGGGTATTTCGTGCAAGGTTTTAATTGTGGTGCAATAACTGGTGGTAATGGACAATGCGAATTTATTTTGAATAATAAGGCAACACATATGACTGTAAAAGATGTTACTTTTGATCCTGAAAAGAATATTTTTAACATTGAGTATGATGTGTTTCAATAGCTATATTTTTTGAGCTTAGTTTGTTATAAACCTCGATATCTCTATATTTCAAAACTTTGGCAGGATTTCCACCCACAACTGCGCATGGTGGAACATCTTTGGTTACAACAGAACACATTCCGATAACTGCACCTTCTCCGATTGTTACTCCAGGTATAATTGCTGCCCTTGTTCCTATCCATACATTATCATTAATGGTTACAGGTCGATTGATTTCTTTGTGATCATATGGTAATTTTTCTGGAGCGTAGTAATTGTGATATGAAGTCCATATTAATACTTGAGGTCCAATTTTTACATTATCACCAATTGTTAAACCTCCTTTTGCCTGTATGTATGATTTTTCCCCAATACGAACATCATTGCCGACTGAAGTATATCTTGCTCCATGAATTTTTACTCCTGAGCAACAAACAAAATTTTCTCCGCAGTTTTTTAAAATCTTTCTCCAATATAATTTTCTGCAAAAACGTATTAGATTTATTATTTGTTGAATAATATCCATATACAAACCCCAGCTATTTCTTAAAAACCCTAATAATCTTAATTCCACAAAAATTATATCATAAATAATTTGCAATAGAATCTAGACATATTTTTTTTAATCTAATATACTGAATATATGCTTATAACAAATGAAATTTTATTAATTGCATCTGTGTTATTGATTAGTGCCATTATATTCAATAAGGTTGGTGGTAGGTTTGGAGTCCCTTCATTAATATTGTTTATTTTAGTGGGTATTCTTGCTGGGTCTGATGGAATTGGTGGAATTTATTTTGAAGATTATCATTTATCTCAATTTATAGGTATTGTAGCGATTTCATATATCCTCTTTATGGGTGGTTTGAGTGTTGATACTGATGAATTAAAACCTGTATTTAAGGAGGGGGCAATACTTGCGACATTAGGTGTTTTTATAACTGCTATTGTTACAGGAATTTGCGCTTATCTACTTTTGAAATTGAGTTTTTTAGAATGTATGCTTTTGGGTGCAATTGTATCTTCAACTGATGCGGCTGCGGTATTTAGTGTTTTAAGATCAAAAAGTATAAGTTTGGGAAATCACTTGAAACCACTCTTAGAGTTTGAATCAGGTAGTAACGATCCGATGGCTGTATTTTTAACCTTGGGTTGTATAGGTTTGATTACTGCTCAATTGAATTTGCCGTCACTTGTATTTGATTTCTTTAAGCAAATGATTTTAGGGATTGTTTTTGGTTACTTGATAGCAAGAGCAATTGTTTATGGTATTAATAGAATAAAATTGGAATATGACAGTTTATATGTTGTAATAACTTTAGCTGGAGTTTTGTTTACTTATTCATCTATTTCTTTAGTTGGAGGAAATGGATTTATCGGAGTTTATGTCTGTGGTTTGGCAATGGCTGGCATGAAATTTGTGAACAAAAAAACGTTAACAAAATTTCATGATGCTGTAGCTTGGATAATGCAGATTGTAATGTTCTTGATTCTGGGATTATTGGTGAATTTTAAATCAGGATTTGCATTCACAGGTCAAGCGTTATTGGTAGCGTTAATTTTGACGTTTATTGCACGTCCTGTAGCGGTATTTTTGACAACAATTCCATTTAAAAGAACGACAAATGAAAAATTGATGATTTCCTGGGTTGGACTTCGTGGTGCTGCGCCAATTGTGTTGGCAACTTTCCCTTTAACTGCGGAAATCCCTCATGCTATGGAAATTTTTAATATTGTATTTTTTGTCGTAATTATTTCTGTACTTTTGCAAGGTACAACAATACCTTACTTGGCTAAAAAACTCAAGGTTGATGCACCTTTAGAAGTTGATCATACAGATATTTTTGATTATAACGGTTCAAATACAAATAATAAAATGATTGAATTTACAGTTCCTGAAAATTCTCAAATTGTGGGTAAACAAATTTTTGAATTAAACTTCCCTAAAGGTTCTTTGGTAAATCTTATTTATAAAAATGGTGACTACGTTATTCCAACAGGAAGTACAACAGTTGAAGCTCGAGATGTGCTATTTGTTCTTTTGGATTATAGAAACGAAAGTATGATTAGAGAAATTATTTGTACACCTAGGTTTTAAGATTTCTTTGTTTAAATTGTTTTATTTGTTCTCCGTCAAAGTGTTTCAAACTTGGATCAACAAATTTTTCAATGATTACGTGTTCTACAAATTTATCAATTGGTTGGATTAAAGCACCTAGTGCAACAAAACCACCGATAGTTTTAGCGAATTTAATTTTGAAAATTTTATTTTTTTCTATTGCTTTAACAATGTCTTTAGCTGCTTTTTCTGTATAATCGTGAGCGTGTGCAGGTGTTTTTTTGTATTCAGCTTTTAGAGTTTGGAATTTTTCAAACATTTTTTCTGAAATTCCAGTTGGTTTTTTGCCATCTATTAGTTGTTGTCTTGTTTCAAACATTTTGTCAATTCGTTCGGTAATGAATTCATGGATTTTAGGTCTTTGATTTGCTGAACTCAAATTATCTCTATGTTTACCACCAAAAATCGCATTCATTACTATTTTAAACGGATTTTTGGTTTGTCGTTGACGCATTGTTTCGTCAATGTAGTTGTCAAGAGCTTCTGCATATTGTTTTTTGTAAACATCTGGGGCTTGGTGTCTTAGTTTATAGTTACTCATATATTCAGCGTGGTGCTCAATAATTTCTTCTCTAGTTTGAAGGGATAATCCTGTTTTACCCATTTTACCAGCTATAGAGGCAGTTTTTTGTCCTAAATGTACGGCAGCAATTGGAAAAAGAATACTTGCAAATGCTTGGAAAGCTGCTTGTTTCATTCCTCGTTTGGCGCTTGGATCATATGAATCTTTGTCGTTTCTGTATTTATCATAAATATCGGCACCAAAATACATTAATGCTGGAACCCAAAACATCATCCCAGCTTTTGGGGCAATATCCATAATCGCAGCACCAATATCGTTGGTAAAAGCCATACCTCTAACAGGCCATTTCATTAATGGATCGTTGTATTCTTTTTTCTTTGGTAGTTTTTCAAATTGTTGGTCAGTCATTTGCGTATTCAATGAAAAACCAGCAAAATCTTTTATAGGGGTTATGCCGCTCAAGTAACCTTCTCCTTGATATATCTTCCAGATATCTATCTACATTAGTTGTTTTATCTTATCATAAACACAAATAGAGGGCAAGGCTTACTTGTCCTCTATATATGTGATTATTTATTATACTTGTTGTGCTTTTGCAGCTTCAGCAGCTTTTTTTGCAAGTCTTTGTTCTACAATATTGTCACGAACTTTATTTGCAACGTTTGCAGCAAATCCTACCGCTAGTGCCGCTCCAACATATGACATAGCTCCAAATATGTTAGTTTTAGCTACTTGTTTTAGTTGTTGTTTATTTAACATACCTTTTGCAAGTTTCATACCTTTATGAGATGCCATAAGTTCTTCTGCTATAATTGGAACAAATGAAAGGGTTGTTAATTTACCCACGTTATTTTTAACAAATTGTGTTGTTTTTTGCCACAAGTTTTGAGGTTTATCTTCATTAGAGCGTTTGTTTGTTAAAAGCGCTGTCATTAATAAAACACTAGGTGCGTATTGCATAGGTATGCGCATTTTTTGTAAGGCTTTTCCGATTTTAGAGAAATTGCTGTTTAAAGCGTGACCTATTTCGTGGAAACCAGCATAACCAATTTTTTCAGAATTTAATAAGATTTTATTAGTTTTTAAAAGTACTGCCGCATTTTCTCCAGCACCAAACATTTTAGCATCTGCAAGAATTTGTTTTTCGTGTTTTGCTTTAGTAAAAGGGTGTTTAAGAACAAATCTTGTAAATTTCCCAGCGTTGTATTCATTTCTTATAGCATTTTCAGCAATTTTTGTTGCTTCTTCAACATTTGCAGTTTTTGCAAGGTCAATAAATTCAACCCCTTTTTTATCCAGGTGAGTATATTTGATTGCATCAGTTAGGACGTCGCTTAAATTTTCAGATGCGCCAGTTTTTCTAGATAGTCCAGATAAAAGACTGTTACCAATTGTTGTTTGGTAAGCATATTTTGTCATAAAATCTGCTGCAGAACCACCCACATAAGCCAGAGCCATTGTTTTGGCATCAATTTGATTTGGATCTTTTGCTTTCTTCTTTTTGCCCTGAAAATTTACATTGTTGAAATTATTGATGTTATTTGCAATTTGCATTCTTACACACTTTTCCTTTCACATTTTTTTTAAGGGCGTTGAATATGTAAATTTGCTAATTTTTGTGCAAAACTTTACAAAGTTTTACTTTCTGATACTGCATCTTTCAAGTCTGCGAACAAATCGTACAAGTTTTGATTCGGTGTTTGCAGTTATTGAATCCACTAATATTGTTTTGCAACCTAGAATTTTACCGCATAGTATATCAGTTAGAGGTCTATCACCAACTATTACACAGTCTTTGGCATTAACGTTATGTTGTTTTAAGAATGCTCTGACAGGTCCTGTTTTAGGTTTGCAAGCGCCGAATAGAAGTGGAAAATCAGATATTGCACGAACTTTTGCAATATATTCTTCATTATTATTGTTAGATACGACTGCCATAAAGAAGTTTTCTCTAACAATGTTTAACCATTGGCGCATTTCATCAGTATAATGTGCTGATTTAGATGCCATAATTGTGCTGTCTAAATCAAAAAGCATTGCTTTTACACCGTTTTGTTTAAGTTCTTCCAAATTGATGTCATAGATGCTTTTTAAATTTTTATCGGGTTTGAGAAACATATTCTTTTACTCCTATTGTGCGAGCTAACGCATATTTGTATTCAATCGGAGCTTTGTCAAATTTTAAGTAAACATCATCATTCGTGTTGCCTAAAGGTTGCTCTTCTCCGTCTTTGTTTTTAATTTCTAAAATTCTTGTTGTAAATTGTTCTGATGGTGTGATAATTTCGACTTCATCATTCAAAAGAACTTTATTTTTGATTTTTACCAAATAGCGATCATCTAATTTATCGTGAAATTCAAACAAGAAGTCAGCACCTGCAAGACCTTTTGAAATGTCGTAACTATAACTATCAGGTTTATTTTCTCCTAAAGCAAAACCTGTTGTATAACCTCTGTTACCAACCTTTTGAAGTTCAATGAAATATTTTTCCATATCTGCATTTGGATTTTTCATTAATTCATCAATTGCATTTCTATAAGTTTTTGAAACTGCGGAAACGTAGTATAAACTTTTTGTTCTGCCTTCAACTTTCAATGAATCTACGCCTGCATCAATAAGTTCTCTCAAGTGTTTTACAAGACATAAATCTTTTGGACTTAAGATGTGTGAGCCTCTTTCGTCCTGATTGATTTCATAATATTGATCAGGTCTTGTGCTTTCAACAAGTTTATAACTCCAACGACAAGGTTGAGAACAGTTGCCGTGATTTGCTTTTCTTTCACCGTTAGTAAAATAGTCACTTAATAGGCATCTTCCAGAGAATGATACGCATTGTGAACCGTGAATAAAACTTTCTAATTCAACATCAGGAACTTTGTTTCTGATTTCTGCAATATCTTTAATAGGAAGTTCTCTGGCTAAAATTACACGTTCTGCGCCAAAATCTCTCCAAAATTTTACGCTCTCATAATTTAGAGTGTTTGTTTGAGTGCTTATGTGAATAGGTGTATTTGGCATATATTTTTTTACCATATTAATTACACCAAAGTCACTTACAATAACGGCATCAGGATTTGCTTCTTTAAGTCTGTCTATACAACTTTCAAGAAGTTTGATATCGTTGTTGAATGCAAAAATATTCAATGTTAAATATGCTTTTGCACCCAAATTATGTGCTAAATCGATAGCATGTTTTAAGTTATCAAGGGTTATAATTTCACCCTTTCTCATTGCACGTAAGCTAAAGTCCACAACGCCCAAATATACTGCATTTGCACCGTATTTTACTGCGTATTCTAATTTCTCCAAATTGCCAGCCGGCATCAATAGTTCTACATCTCGCATACTAGAATGATACTCAAAAGGTGATAAATAATCAACCGATTAGGTGATGTTGTTTTTTGATTTATGTAGAAAATAGAATATATAAAGAGTTTATTGGAGAGAAATTTATATGCAAACTATTGAAAATGCTGCAACTACAATTAAAGAAATCTGGCAATACCAACACCCTGTAATGCATACTTGGTTTGTGCTTAGTGCTGCTTCACTTTGTTCAATGTTTGCTGTTTTATATTTTGTAATTTAATCGTGCTATAATTACTCTATGAAGAATTTAAGAGTAGTTGTGGGTTATTTAGTTTTAATACTTATTGCTATAAGTATGTTGTATCCGTTTTTTGCAATGGTGAATTTGTCGTTTGTTCCTAATGACGAAATTTTTTCAAATGCCGGAAAAATTTTTCATACGCCGTTAACTACTCAAAATTATAAAAATGTTTTTGAAGAAATTCCTTTGAGTACATATTTTATGAATAGTCTAATTGTTGCATCTATTACAACGTTTGGACAAGTTATAATTGCATCTATGGCAGGTTATGCATTTGCAAGATTGAATTTTAAATATCGTGATACTTTATTTTTAATAATTTTGATTACAATGCTTATTCCACCACAAGTAAATATAATTCCACTTTTCTTTTTGATGAGAGAATTACATTTAATTGATACTTATCAGGCATTAATTTTGCCAGGATTATTTGGTGGATTTGGTGTGTTTATGATGAGGCAATATTTTTTAGGATTACCTAAAGATTTAGAGGAATCAGCAAAAATTGACGGTTGTAATCCTTTTGAAACATTCTTTAAAATCGCTTTGCCATTGGCGTTGCCTGTAGTTGCTACTCTTGCAATTTTCACGTTTGTTTCAAGCTGGAACAGTTTTATGTGGCCGTTAATTGTAACTAATTCCGAAGGGATGAGAACCCTCCCTGTCGGATTGGCAATTTTTAAAGGCAGTTTTAGGGAAATAACGCTTTGGGGTGAATTATTGGCGTGTTCTGTAATATGTACTTTGCCTGTTGTGGGTGTATTTTTATTGGGTAAAAAATATTTTATAAACGATATTTTGCAAGGTGGTGTTAAAGAATAAAAAAGAACCTGAACATTTGTCCAGGTTCTTTAGGTTATACATAGGGGGTTGGTTACGCTGCTACATTAAGAGTTCCTTGGGGTAGGAAATCAGATATGTTCACGCCTTGTTTTGCCAGATGTTTTGAGATTTTTGTCGGATCAGTAAGTTCTACAGGGTTTTTAACTAATTCTCCGGCTTTATTGCGTTGGAATAATTCAACTTTTGTGACTGCACCATTTTCAACGTGATAGATATTACCATTTGCGTGGCGAATAGGTCCGCTTGTTACGGCTTTTGCGGCTTTAGCTTCTGCTTGAGCTGTTGCTTTAGCGGCAACTAATTTTTCTGCACCTGTGCTATTATTAGCAATTGAGTTAAGTTCTCGTCTTTGAGCTGCGTTAGCGGCGTGACGCTCTGCCATAGCTGTTTTTTGAGCTGCAGTTGGTGCTTGATAAGCAATAGCTTTATCGTATGCTGCTTGTTGCGCTGGAGTTACAGTTCCTGCGCCAGCTTTTTCTACCATTTTCCTTGTATTTGCATTAACGTGTGATAAATTAATGTTTTCTGCAACCTGAGCTTCTCTAGCATTTGTGATAGGCTTTGGATTTCTATTTGGAACTGTATTTTCTAATCTATGTTTGCGAGGTGCTTTTCTAGACACTTGTACTCTGTTTGCATTTCTTTGAATAACTTGTTCTGCTTTATGTTGTGCAGGTTTTAAAGGATTTGTTGTTGCAGCTTTTTGACCACCTTTAAACAAATTTTTAGCCCATTTGCTAACGGTACTCCAATTTCTCTTTAAAAGAATTGCTCCACCAATTAATATAGCGCCACCTAAAATTTTACCGAACCAGCCGCCTTTTTTCTTAGGAGCTTCTTCTCCAACAGGAGCCCCTGTGAATTGTGGAGTGTAAGTATCTTGTTGAATAGGTTGGGGCAAATTTTTAAATGTTGCATTATACATAAAATCATCATTAAGACCTGCATTGTTGTAATAGCCCCAGTTGCCAAAGTTACCGTTGTTGTTTTGGTATCCATAAGCATAGTTAATTGGAGAATTTTGAACCATTTAAACCTACCTTTTACAAATTAATATAACCCTACATAGTTATAAACAATTTTTGATGTCGAAAATTGCCTTTTGTGTAACGTTATGTTAATAAATTTGTAAAAAGTCTTTCAAATTCCGGAAAAGAGATGTTTATCCAATCGAATTCGTTGATTAAAATTTCTTTTTCACATATTAATCCTGCAACATATAAACTCATTGCTAAGCGGTGATCGTGATATGTTCCAACAGTTGTGTTACCTGTTAAAGATGTTTTGCCATAGATAATCATACCGTCAGGGGCTTCTTCGATATTTGCACCAAGTTTTTTCAATTCTGTAACGACTGCAAATATTCTATCAGATTCTTTATTTCTTAAATCTTGAGCATCTTTAATTGTTGTTGTGCCTTCTGCTTGAGTTGCAAGCACCGTAATTACAGGAATTTCATCAATTAGACGTGGAATTAAATCACCACTTATTTCACATGCTTTTAATTTGGAATATTCTACTTTAATATCTCCGAGAAGTTCGTTTGAAACTACTTTTTCGTTTAGTATTTCAATATGGCCACCCATTGCTTTTACAACATCAATAATTCCTGTTCTTGTTGGGTTAAGTCCAACATTTTTCAAGATGATTTTTGAATTTGGTACTATTAAACCAGCGACAATAAAATATGCAGCACTTGAAATATCACCGCAGATTTCTATTGTTTTAGGTTCAAGAATTGATTTTTCGATTATTGTTGTGGTGTTGTCAGTTTTAATATTTGCACCCATATATGAAAGCATAAGTTCTGTATGATTTCTGGACAAATATGGTTCAGTTACTTTTGTTTTTCCATCTGCAAATAACCCAGCAAGAAGGATTGCAGATTTAACTTGAGCGGATGCTATTGGTGTTTTGTATTCAATGCCTGATAATCTTTGTCCAACAAATCTAAGAGGGGCTTTGTTATCATTAGATTCAATTTTTGCGCCCATAAGAGTTAAAGGTTCTATAATTCTTTTCATAGGCCGTTTAGAAAGGCTTTCATCACCTATTAAAACGGAATTAAAATTTTGTCCTGCCAAAATTCCTGATGTAAGTCGCATTGTTGTGCCAGAATTACCACAGTCTAAATTTTGGCAAGGGGGTGTTAGTTTACCGTTAGAGATTATGTGCAGTTCATCATTTGTAAAGTTAAATTCTACCCCTAATTTTTTGAAAATTTCTAAAGTTGAGTGTGGATCGGCTCCGTTAGAAAAATTCTTTATTATGGATTTGCCATTAGCAAGAGAGGAAAACATAACTGCCCTGTGTGAAATAGATTTATCAGCAGGGATTGTTATTTCACCGTTTAAACCATTTTTGATTTTAGAAACTTTTTTGTCCATAGATTTATTCTACCATAAGTTTACCAGTAGTAGTATGGTCTATATAATCTATAAGGTGAATAATAATAATTGTACCTATTGTAATAAAGCATTTGTTGTTGCATTTGCATCATTCGGCGCATCATAAGTTCTTGTTCTTTTTGTTTTTGAAGTTCTTTTAACTCTTTAATTTGTTCTTTAATATCTGCAGTTTTCTTTTCTTCAGAAATATTTAGAGCTTCAAAACATTTGGTAAGGTTTGTTCCGTTATATTTTGCGATACAATTGTTGGCAGTTTTGTAAAATTCGTCTTGGCGTTTTGACCAGTTATTAATATAGAAATTAATATTTGGTGAGTTGTCAATGAAAATTACATTCCAGTCAGGTTTTACAACAAAATCTGTAAGTTTGTTGTACGCTTTGTCGATTTTTATTTGTTCGAGTTCTGCAATCATTTTATCTATGAGGTAGATTTGCTCATTTGGATTGCTCAAAAGAAGTCGTTTTGCTCTGTATAAAAAATCTAATTTCTGAGTTTTGTTATTGTCACAACAGTAAGCTGCGCGAATAAAGTTTTGAGGTTCGCTTGGATTTAGGTTAATCAGGTTTTTAGCGTGTTTAAGTGCATTTGTGGTATCATCTTTTTTATAATATGAACTGTATAAAAGCTCGTTAGCTTCGTAATAATTGTGGTCCGTTGATGGAACTTTTAGTGCATAATTAATTGTTTTGTCGTATTCGTGTAATTTGAAATATGTGCTTGCAAGAATCGTGTAATTCCGTTTTTTGATAACAGGATCTGTGATTTTTTCAAATTCATTTGCTGCATTTATGTAATTGTGAAGTTTAAGGTTACTGCGAGCAATTACATCTGTAATCATATCATTTGGGATAGCGTTATCAGTGTTTAGTTCTCTAAGTCGATTAGCATAGTAAAGAACTTGTTGAGCATCATCTTGGTTTGCATATAAAAATGCAAGTTCGTAGATCGCTGGCATGTAGTCAGGTGATTTTTTAAGGATTTTTTCATAGTATTTGATTTTTTTGTTCTCTTTTTTAGCAGAGCTTGCTTTTTTCATAAGTTTTTCAGCTTTAATATCTGCTTTTTCTGTTGCAGGAGTGAGAACAAATTTCATAGTTTGAGAGTCAAATTTGTATGGTGCAGAGAAAACCGGTGTTGTGAATAGCAATAATGCAAACAATAATAAAATCTTTTTCATAGTAAATAAGTAACAAATTTTTTGACAAAAGTCAATTAAAAATGTGTTTGTGTTAAGATAATTTTAACCATAGAGGGATGTCCGAGTGGTTGATGGTGCGATCTTGGAAGGGTCGTGTGGGAGCAATTCCACCGTGGGTTCGAATCCCATTCCCTCTGAATTTCTAGACAGATAAAGGTGTTTATCTGTCTATTGTTTCTTCTTAATGATAATTTCGTAACCTAATATTTCCATAATTTCAACAAGTTCTGATACATTCTTTCTATATACCAATTGGAAATTCCGTGGTTATTAAAATTATAACGTAGGCTGAAATAATAATCTCCTTCGATATCATTATTAATTTTAAATTTATTTAAAACTAGCAAAAATTTTTTTTACGCTTTTTATAATCTCAAAAGGAGAAATTAGCGTGCAAATTTCAGCAATCAGATCAAATTATACAAGTAATTGTAATAATTATAAACGAGTTAACAATCATCAAGCAAAACCTGTTTCACAACCTACGTTTAAAAGTCGTGAGGATGATGAATGGAATGCTGGTTTAAGATATCTTAGATCTAATACTACAGGTGTTTACCAAGGTTTTAACCTCAAGGCTTTGAAATCTACAATTAATGAGCTTGTGCTTAAATATTATTGTATGGGTATTAATGGTGTTGGCATGATGCAAATTGCAAATGAAGATTTACCAATGCTTTTGGGTGAAAAAGTTGCTCAAAAGTGTGATTTGAAAAATAAAATCGGTTTATGCGTTGTTATGGGTGAACCTGTTGGTGAAGTTGCTAATATGGAAGATATCTATGAAGTAAGAGTGTTTATCGATACTGCTGACAATATTGATCAAGTATTCAAAAAAGGTAGTTATACTAATTGGACTTAAGTTAAGGATAAATATAACAAAGGAGCGCACCTATTAAGGTGCGCTCTCTTTTTGTGTTTGTAGGTCTATATTATTTTTGTATAAAAATTGATTTCCCATTAACAGGTTTGTTTATTTGGTCTAAGATGTTTTTACCACCAACAGTATCGCAGTATGTTGGTATTGCGACTGAACCGATTACGTCAATTGTTTTATCGGAAACTTCTACCATTTTTTGACTTAAATCAAGGTTGTTATATCTTGGGCCTACTACAACTTTGGCATCAGGTCTTCCCATTTCTTTGCAAACTTGTTTACCGAATGCTAACATTTTTTCAGTTACAATTGGATTTGATGCAAGTTTTCCGTTCGCTTCAAAACTGTCAATTACAAGAGCCAATTCTCCATCAATAAGGGCAAAGAAGCACAATGAGTTACCATATGAGTTGCCATATTTGTCAACGATTTCCATACCTCTGTTAAAGTTGTTCAACAAGTGTAATGGTGCGGAGTATCCGGCGTACGTACTTTCTACGCTATTGCAACAACCGACGTGGTTTCCGAAGAAAATATTTCTGCCTATATTGTCATCATCTGATAATCTGAAGTATAAATTTTCTACGTTTTTGGCATTTTTGATGTCTTCACATTTCTTTTTGAAGCCATTGATGTGATCCATAAAACCTGTCGCACCATCAATTTCGTCTTGGGTAAGTGTTTCATTACCTTTGCCTTGTGCTGATTTGAAATAATTACTTGTAGAGAAGTAATTGGTTACAACTTCTAAAAATCTTCCAATATCAGGATTTGTTAGGTTATTACCATTTTTGAAAATGTTATTGTTGTACAAAGTAAAACCTTGTCTTTGTAATGTTTCGGTTAATTTTTCTCTTTCATCTGCTGAAATCTTTTCAAATAAATGGTCATTGAATTCGTTGATTATATTGTGTTTTAAGTTTTTGTATTCGACTTCAGGATCAATTTGAACGTCGAATTCTTCACCTTTTAATTCAGGATCAAACACATTCCATTTTTCAAAATTCAAATTATTTGCTTTGAATTGACGAATTGTGTCAAGGTTAGCTTCAATTTGTTTGTCTAAACCAAGTTCAACATAAAGACTATGCATTTGAGAACCTTCTTCTGGCATTACAGTTCTGATATTAGTTAAATTTTGATTAGGGTTTAGTTTTACAAGAGTGATTAATTTTTTGAAGTTCTTGTAAAAATCACTTGTCGCAACTAAAAGTTGATCAAAATATTTTGAATCGTATTTGATAGCTTTCAAAAGCTCAGCATCAGTTGCAACACCAGCTCTTTCATACATTTTTTCGTAGATAGAGTTGTTGAATTTGGTGTCATCATTTGGAATATTTACATATGCTTGGACTACTTTTGCTAAGTTTGTCAAAGTTTTTGGATAAATTTTAGGTGTCGTGTATTTTTCAGGATTTGCAAGCATATCAGCTTGTTTAACCTTGTATTCTTCAATGTATTTTAGCTTTTTATCCAAAGGAATTTTAGGATTAGAAAGCATTTGTTGAGCGTATTCATTCATCTGTTCAATTTGTTCTTCGATAGGTTTTGGTCTGTCAATTTGTCTGTCAAGACGTTCTTTTTCCAAGTATTTTTGAACTGTTGCTCTTGTTTGAGAAGGAACATTAATTGCGTTCATGAAATCTTGGATTTGTTTTTCATAACTATCGTCATTTGCAAAAATAGTATTTGCAATTTTGATTTGTTCATCAGTCATTGCAGGTGATTTAATCATTTGAACAAGAGGACGCAACGCATCTTCTGTAACTTTGCCAGATAAAGCGCCAAGGACTTTTAATCTTTTAACTTTTAATTCAGGAGATGGAAGTTGTGCTAATCTTTCTTGTAAATCTTTTACAAAAGTTTCAGAGTTGTTTGTGATGATTCTATTGCAATTGTTTGCTAAAGATATATAACCAGAAATTTTTGAGGCTTCTGCATATTTCATAACATCATTACCAAAAGTTTCTTTGGCTTTGTTGATTATACTTTCGTTATTGCACAAAGTTTCAATGATTCTTGAATCACAATTGTTAGCCTGATCTTGAAGTTGTTTGTGTGGCGCGCATAATTTTAACAAGTCAGCGTATCTGTCTTCATCAAATTTATGGTTTTTAATACATTTTTCGATAATTTTTGCAATGCCTAAATCGTCGTAATCTTTGTTGTATAGAGAAGATATTTTTTCGTAAGCATCAGCATGGAATTCTTGGCTTGGGTTGCAAGATTTTAAAACTTCAGCGATATTATCTTTTTGTATGCCTAAAACTTCCAAATCTGTGATGTGTTTAAATACATCATAATTAAATGTTCTAGTGCGAGAAGTATCAGTTTCAGGATTCATATAACTTTCAAAACAAACCTCCATGAGTTTTTTGATCTGTTCAGGAGAATATTGTCTTTCATTCAAATTCATTGCAAGTTTAAATAATCTGTCTTTGAATTTACCTTTATCAAAACAAGTGCGAATAATCTCTACAGGAAGTTTGTTTTCAATTAGTTCTTTTACTCGTTCATAAGCCAAGTCATTGAATTTCATTTCTTCTTTTACTAACCCAGAAGCTGCTTCTGCAGCATCATAACAAGATCCGATTGCAGCTTGGATTTCTTGACCTCTTAGCCCCATATTGAATAATTCAATAGCTTTTTCAAATCGTCCGTCTTTGTGGTATGCGGCTATTTTTGAAGCACTGATTGCGTCATAGCCTTGGTCGATAAGTTCTAAAGTCTTATTATATCTTTCTGTATCAAAAGAATTTTTACCCAAGTTGTAACGTTCGCAATCGTTCATAATTGTATATACAACAACGCCGTCGTGACCTTTTGCTAATAAATCGGTAATTTTTTTGAAAGTGTTTTTATTAAAAATTCTGGTGTCACCTTCTGTTTCAAAACAAACATTAAGAAGAATTTTATTTGCTCGATCTTTTGTTATTTCATCACCTTCGTGTGAAAATTTATATGTATGTCCGTTCAATGTTATTTCTTTATAACTGTAAGTGAAATTGGTGTTTTCCAATTTCTTAAAAGCATCAATAATATAATTTTCAGGAGTGTAGTCTGCTCGTATGTGACTGTTTCTGTTACTTATGTCGCTAATTTCACAACGAGTTGCAACTGTAGAATAGTTTCTCAAAGTTATCGTGTCAAAAACTCGATCTCCTGAAAAATTAGTTGTTAGAAAATTTGTTACTAAATTTGAATAACTAGGATGTATGTTTGTATTCATAAGAATATCAAAGGCTTCGGTGTTGAATTTTTCACCTTCTTTATGGTCAATTTCTTTACAGTAAGGTGCTAATTGTACGGCTTTTACTATATTATATTTGTTTTCCCCATTCAAAGCTATAATTTTATTGAACATTTCTTCGCTGAACTCGATTTTTTCGTGTCCAGAGAAATAATCTTTAGTATTTAACATACAGGCTTGTAGAATACTTTTGATAGTTAAGTTTTTATCAATGGCATAACTGTTTTGATCAGCAACAAGAGCAAAACCAGCCTCTTTTAATTGGATTGCTTTATCAAGAATTTTTTGATCAAATCCTGTATTTTCGTATAAATCAGTAGATTTGCAGATTTGTAGAATTTCTATGAATGCTTTTCTTTGTTCTGCTTTAATTGAGTTATCTTCTGAAGTTATAAATGTATCTTTATATTGTTTGAATGCACTTAATGCTTTGTGATCGTAACGTTCTCTTTTTTCGTACTCATCACCATAAATACGAGTATAAGTGGTACCTGTAGCGGCATCAATTAAACGTGCGATTTCGTCATGATTAGATATTTTTGTATCTTTCTCAATCATATCGTAGTATTTTAGATAATTTCCTATATCGCAACCTGTATCAAGAATACCATTCAAGTCATAGACGCTATAAATTTTGCCGAACTGTTTATTTATTTCTTCAGTTATGCTATAGAAACGCATTCTGTTGCTTATGGTACGTTTGCCATCATCTTTTTTTATTGTAATTGCTCTTAGAAGAGTTGTCATATCGCTGTAATCATAAGAATAGCAGTGGGATTTGTAAAAATCTGCAACTTCTTCGTTAAATTCACCGTTATCAAAACAACTTGAAACTATATCGTTGATGTTGTATTCCTGAATTTTGTTATTTGGATTTGTTATTTCGATGGCAAAATTTAGAGCTCTGGTGTCAATACGAGAATTACCGTTTTTGTCTTCACCTTTGCTGGCTATTAAAATATCTTTAAATCTGTGGGCTTTTATTCCTTTTTGGTGTAATGATTCTAAGTAAGGAACAACGTCAGATCTGATAACAACATTATCATAATTATCTTTTTCGATTAATTTAGGTATGTATTGACTTATAGAGTAATATTTACGAGAATATGCATCATCAGCTTCAAGTGGAATAAGTCTGTCAACTACAGCTTTTAGTTTTCTATCCAAAATTGGATATCCGTTTGAATCTGTGTAGCTGAACAATTCAACGTAAGCATTTATGTCAGATTTGTTTGTTGTACCGGAAGCACGAAGTTCGTCTGCGATTTCGTTGTATTGTTCTTTGTATTTGTTAATCGCAATTTCTTTTGCCGAAAGCTGAGGTTTTTCTTCTACTTCTGTCTGTTCAACAGTTACAGAACTTGCAGCTTGTGTTGGTTGTGAAGTTTGTGCTTCAGCTACTTGGGTTTGAGTTGTTGGTTCTGTAGTTTCCGCAATTTCGGGATACAAAGGCATTTCCATAAAATATGCACCAGCACCATTTTCATAGTAGTTGGTTAAAGTTTCTTTTACAGAAAAACCTAGAGATTTGTACATATTAACCAAACTTTGATTTTCAGAATTTACGTGAAGTGACAAAGTTTTTACGCTATTTTCTTGTGCTATGTTAAGTATTTCCTGCCAAGCGTGTTGAATAGCTTGATAACCTTTTCTAGACCGGCGGTATTCAGGCTTCATGCCGATAGAATCAATGTATAAATCTTCATCTTTGATAGGTTCTAGTTGGTAGTAACCTACAACATTATTTTGAGAATCTTTTATTGCATATGTAGTTAATTGATGACGTTGAAGAATAGATTTGAAATCTTCGTAGCTATCATATGGATCTGTGTCAGCAAAGGCTTCTTTATCGATTTCATAAATTTCTCTTAATACTGCTTCGTCGTTATTGACCGGAATTGTGGTAAAAGTTTCAATGTTGCCATTTGTCATAAACTGTCTGTAGTATTGAGCACGAGGAATTGTTAAATCAGCAAGAGAACGGTTTTCTGCACGAGCTTCCGTTTGATTTTCTACAGGTTGAGTGATATACGGATTAGGTTTTCTAATATTTGCAGAATTTTGTACATCATTCAATGGCATTTTAAACTCCTACTAAACACCTATATGTGTAATAACAATTTTTTTCTGTGTTTTTTGCTATTAAAAGAATGTTTATTACAAAATATTAATGAGTAAGGGTGTATGCCTATGAAAATTTCTTATTCTAATTCGGCGTTATAAACTCCCATTGAAGTTGCGCCATTTATTCCGGTATATTTTTTTTTCTTATTAGTCTTATTTGTGTCATAAAAAATTGAAACACAATTTTCTGGTTCAAATTTTGAACAATTAGGGTTGTAAGCAATTAGCATGCGAGTTCCATCACTTAGAACTACGCCATTAATATTTGTTCCCCAATCTTTGCCAAAAGCTGATGAACTTGTATAAGCAGATAGATTTTTATAATCTTCTGAAACCCAAAAATGTTCGACAAAACAATTTGAAAGCTCATTTGATCCGCAAATTTTCCTGATATTCATGTGTTCTTGTAACTCGTTAACAAAATTTTCAGTTGTTTCGTTACCAGTTAAATTACTTTCAAGTCGCATTGATTTTAAAACATTTGTTATTGCAATCTGGATTTTATCACTTGCTACTTTATCATGTTTTTTACTTGTGTCCTCCATAAGAGGTGGAATTGTGATACTTGCAATAATTCCAATAATTACAATAGCAATCAAAAGTTCGTTTAATGTGAATGCTTTATATTTGCTAATCTTATTTACCAAATTCATTATCTTTTAATACCTCGTTTATTTTATAATACCATATTTGGAGATGAAAATAGTAATATTTAATAAATTTTAAAGAAATTTTATAAGACTTAAATCTTCTATTGTGTATGGACTGTATGATTTCAATGTATTTTCTGCAATTTGTCCTGTGGCGACGAGAATAATTTTTTCTATTCCTGCATTTTGTGCAGAAATACTGTCCATAGGCGCATCACCAATCATAACAGTTTTTTCAGGATTTGCACCAAGTTCTTTTAGGGCAAGTTTTGTTGGTTCTCCGCTTTCTTTTGTATGAGGTGAAGATTCACGACCAATTACGGATTCAAAAAGATTTTCCCACCCAAAATGTTTTAGAGTTAATTTTGTGGATTCCACTGAGTCTGAGGTTACAATTCCAAGTTTTATTCCTTTTGAGTGTAGCTTTTTTATAAATTCAATTGCGCTATTGATTGGTTTTGTGTATTGATGCATATTTTGGTAAAATTCTGTACTAACTTTATCAAAAATTTTTTCAAGTTCTTGTTCTGAGGTTTTGATTCCATATTTTTCTAAATCAGATTTAAAAATCTCAATGATTTTAGAACGTGAGTACATTGCGGTAATTCCGTCAGAAAGCATTTTAGAGGTTTTTATGTCGTACCCCAAACAAAGGCACAAGTCATTAAATAAATTTTGGTTTAAATTAAATTGGTGAATGATTTCTTCAACCCGAAGTTCTGTCATTTTGCCCCAAAAATAATGCAAATCAATAAAAGTTCCGTCTTTATCAAATAGGATGGTTTCAATATTATCGATTTGCCAATTTTGAGTTTTTAGACTAATCATTTTGCATATTCTCCAATGAAATATCTATTAACGATTTAGCGATTTTTACGGCTTCTGACATGGCTTTTTCATTTTGTAGTAAGTCATCCATCATCAAATATTCTTTGACAATTTTTCTGGCATAAGAACCAACTGCCAAGCAATGAGGTTTTACGCCACACATTTTTGCAAGTTCTGTTGATTTTGTATTTGTGCCACCTGACATCATTATGTAGGCGGACATGTTTGCATTTTGGAATAATTGTGCAGTTGCAACCGCTTGAAGTGTTGTGCCGAATTCGTCGTTATTACCGCTCATTGCAACTCCGTCAGCCTGGATTATTGTTGAATATGGTTCGCGGTTTTTTATTAAGCGTTCAACTCGTGCCTTTAATTTTTTATCGCCAAGTTCAGAGCGATCAAGAGAAATGCAGAGCATTCCGTCATAGAGTTCATTAATTTGTTCCCATTTTTCATCAACATCTATTTCATCAGTTGAAATTGCGTGAAATTCTATGCAGTCGATTCCTTTTTGGATTAATTCAGGCAGAACTTCTTTGTAGTCAATTAATTTTGCTTCCATTGTTATAGCATTGTGAGGGCAAGATTTTGCACAAAGTGTACACCCAAGACAACGTTCTTTTTTTACCTTGTATTTATCCAATTCAATAATTGCATTATGAGGGCAAACAATTTTGCATTTGCCGCATTTTTTACATTTATCTTGGTCTATATAGGCTTTTGTAATATGAGGATCGCCACTTATACCGACACTCACGCAAAGGTAACGATTTTCTTTGATGCCTGCGTTTTTAAGTCCTTTTTTAGCAGCATCAACAATTTCAGGTTTTGCACAAACATCAAAAAATGGGCAACCTGCTTTTGAGTAAATGGTTACTAATTTTTCAACTTCTTGTGCGTCTTCATTACCTGCGCCACATACGAGTTTAAAGCCTTTTCTTTGTTCTAAAATATCTTTTAACATGTATATTATTCCTTTTGAAAAAATTTTATTGCAGATGAAAATTATTTTCAAGTTTAGCAAAATATTTTTTGTTTCGCTTTCAAATAGCTATGCAAGTAATATTTAATCCACTAAAATCAATACCAAACGTTAATAAATATCAGGACAATTCCAATAAAAATAAAACGTATTTACAAACAAAACCAGATGTTGTAAGTTTTTCTGCCAGAGATTTTTTATCATTACCTGAAGATGTAATTTTTGAAAGAATTATAAAGTCGGTTAATAATCCAGAAAATCTTATTGGAACAGGAAGTAGCGCAGAGGTTTATAAAATTGAAAATACTTCATATTGTGTTCGTATTCCTTATGATGAAGAAACTAAGAAAGATGAATATTATATGATTAATTGTTGTAGTGATTTTAATTTGAATGTCTTGGATAAAGATAAAGTAAATCATGTTGTTGCAAGGCTTGGAGGTGGAGCAACGATTATGAAAAAAATAAATGGTTCACCTGTTTTGGATATAAAAACGAATGCAGAAGGTGCAATTAAAAGTGCAATAAAAGTTTCAAAATTACCATTATCCGCCTATTGTGATTTGTTGCATCAAATTGCTGATGCTTACAAGCAGGATATGGTATTTGATGCTTATGGAACAAATGTTATTGCAGACACACAAAATCTTGTAGCTATTGATTTTAACAAGATGAATCCAAGATATAAAGAACCATTAAAGCCACTTATTTCTATGTATGAGTCTTTAGTTTGTGTGAGTGAAGTTCCGACAAAAGTTGAAAATACTATAATTAAAAAAATATTAAAAGCAGCTCTGAAAGAAGTTGAACCAGGACAAAAGCCTTGTGTTGAATTAGATGAACTTGATACGCTAGATTTTATCTCTTGGATTTATCGTTTCAAAAAAATTGATGAAGAACAGTTTGAAAATCTTTGGGATAGTTTTAATGATGTAAGAAATTACAAGAGTGTTGAGCTTGCAGGTCTGAACTCAGAACCTGTCTTAGCTCGTAAAATCGCAGAAACTTCAAAGTTAGTTGATGAAATTTTTTAGATATATCTTATAACTTTACAAGGATTACCTGCGGCAACAGTATTTGTTGGGATATTTTTTGTAACGACACTACCGGAGCCTATTACGCAGTTGTCACCGATTGTCACACCAGGATTTACTGTTACATTCCCACCAAACCAAACGTTATCACCAACGGTTATTGGTTTTGCAAATTCTAGTAGAGTGTTTCTGGTTTTTGCATCAATTGGATGTCCAGCTGTGTAAAATCCACAGTTTGGCCCAATCATTACATTGTCGCCAAAAGTGACTTTTGCACAATCTAAAATTACAAGGTTATGGTTTGAATAAAAATTTTCACCTATTTCTATATTGTATCCGTAATCACAGAAAAAGTTTGGTTCAATATTAAAATTTTCGCCTACTTTGCCAAATAAGTTACTGATAATGTCATTCATTTCTCTACGTTCGGAATATTGAAGTTTGTTGTATTCGTAGCAAAGACTTTTGGCATATAATCTGTCTGCTACAAGATCTTTATCCGTTGAATTGTATAATTCACCATTAAGCATTTTTTCTTTTTCTGTCATAATTTGTACTCCTATTATGTATATAATATTAATACACACCCATTGTGTCAAATTTATTAAAATTGATGTAAATTTTTTTTTAGATTTTATTTATTTTATCCTTTTACTATTTCATAATGTATTCATAGAAATCAGAAGGGGAATTTATGAAAAAAGGATTAAAAATATTTGGTTTTACTGTTCTTGGAATAGTTATATTGGCATATTTGGCATTTTTATTTGTTTTGCCGAATAAAATTGATTTGAATGTTTACAAATCAGATATTCAAAAGATTGTATCAGAACAAGCTCATATGAATATTGATTTTGGAAACGCTAAAATTATTACAACTCCGATTTTGGAGGCAGGTGTAAAAATTGATGATATAAAAGTTACGCTTCCAGATGGTTCAAATTTGTTAACGGCAGACAGTTTTAAAACCAAAATTTCATTGCCTAATTTGTTAATTTTAGCCGTTAGAGTTTCTGAAATAGCTATTGAAAATCCTTCTGTCAATATTGAAATTAAAGAAGATGGTTCTCAATATAAGGTTATGCAAATTGTTGAAAATATTATCAATGAGCAAAAACAGAAACAAGAAGTAGCACCTCAAAAACCAAATTTTTTAGCTAAATTAATAAGAATTAAAATACCTAATGTGAAAGTTAACGATTATTCTGTTTTAATTAATGATTTGAGTTCCAAACACTATTTGACTTTAAGAGGACAAGAATTAAAAGCGGCTTGCAATAATCTTAAAACATTTAAGGTTAAAACCAATGCGCAATTTTTAAGTGATGAAAATGTAAATATTAATGCAAATATTGATATTAACTCGTTTATTCCTTTATCTGCAGAATTGGATGAAGAAGATGATCCTGATTACAGAGCAGATATGGCATTTGTCAATCCTGTTTTGATGTATAGAGATTATGATTTAAAAACAAATGTTGATGCAAAAATTAAGGCACGTCAAACTCGTAAAGGTCAAGTAAAATTGAATGGGTTTGTTGGTGTGGAAGATTTGACAATGAACCTTTCAGGATATCAATTGCCAAAAAGCTATTTCAGAGCAAAATTGAAAGGTAATTCTGCAAGAATTAATACAAATTTATATGTAGCAAAAGATCAAAATATGTTTTTGACAGGCTTAATTAATTATGGTAAACGCCCAAGAATGAATTTGAATATTTTAGCACCAAGAATTTGTTTTAATGATTTGGTTATTTTGACAAAAGCATTTATGGATACTTTGCATATCAAAAATGATTTAGATGATTTAAAAGCAAATGGATATTTGGCTGCTGGTCTAAGAATTAAAACTAATTTCAAAAAAATAAGATCCAACGGAGCTATTATTGTCAGAGAAGGTAGTATTTCGAATGAAACATTAGGATTGTTATTTAAAGATATAAACGCAAATGTTTTATTTGATAATAAAACTGTAAAAGTTTCTGATACGCATATGTACATAAATGATGCAGTATTAAAAGCTGAAGGTGAAATAAATGACAAAGCTGTTGCAGATATTTCTTTGTATGCAGAAAAATTACCTTTGCCAGCTTTATTTGCTGCTTTTGCACCTGTGGAAATGAAAAAAGCGTATGATATCAAATCTGGTAATTTGTTCTTAGATATTAATTTAATTGGAGAACTCAAAAAAGCAATTTCAAATATTAAAATTGCGTTATCAGATTTAGATATGGCAACGGCAGATGGAAGTTTACGAATTACAGATGAAAATACAGACGCAGTATTTTCAAGTAATTTCAAAACAATTGTTGGTGAAATTTTAAACAAAGGTTTAAAAGTTTATTTAACTCCGACAAATTCTGTTATTTCAAATCCAGAATTAAAAGTAGTTGTTGATGAGGAAAATATTACTATTAATCCGTTAAAGATTAATATAAATAATGATTCAGAGATTGGTGTGAATGGTCAAGTGCTGGGCTATAACAAAAATCCGTTGATAAATCTTGTTGCAAATGGTGATTTGGCTGCATCAGACTTGAAGCAAATTCTTGGTGAAGCTGCAGCTCCATTTATTGCGGCTAAAGGCTATATTCCTTTTAAATTTTCGTTGAATGGAAATGCAAACAGACAAGATATGATTTGTCAAATTAAAGCTGATAAATTAAATTACATCACTCCTGTCGATATTAAATCAGTAAAAGATTTGCAAAGTATCTTACAAGCTAAAATCACTTTCAAAGGTGACAGATTAAATATTAAAGATACAGGTTTGTATGTAAAATCAGAACCAACAGTGTTTGGTGATAACTATGAAGAAAATATGCTAGGAGCAAAAGAAGTTGCAGTAGTTTCAGGTACTATAACTAAATTGAATACTCCTGCGCCATTTATAAATCAAATAAATATTGTAATCCCTGAAGATTTGCAGATGCAAATTTGTGCATTCAAAAATTCATTGTTGAATTTAGGCGGTAAACTTCTTGTCTTTGGTCAAGCTCATTCTCCAAAATACAGAGGTGAATTCCAGGTTTGGGATTTGAATATTCCTGAGTTATATACAACTTTGAAAACTTTGAATTTAGAATTTGTGGCTAAAAACTTAAACATCAAGGTTGAAGAATTATTGTTGAATGGTTCTGATATTGAAGCTACATCTGTTGCAAGCATAGCGCCAGCTGATGTTATGACAGTAAATAATCTTGAAGTTAAATCTGAAAACTTTGATGTCCCAAAAGTTATGGAAATAGCTGAAGTTGCAATGAAATATGCACCTCCTGCTCAACCAAAAACTACAAATTCTCAACCTGTAGATATTCCATTAGAATTGAAAAATGGTGCGATAGACTTTAAACGTATTTCTTCACCTCCAATTTTATTAACTAATACAACAGGTAAAATTTCATTAAAAGATGGCAAATTTTACCTTGATGATTTGAATACTTCAACTTTAGGTGGAAGTGTTACAGGTAATGTTTCTGCAAATTTATTGAATATGCTTTTGGCTGCAAAAGTTAAAGGTAATAATATAGATGTTGAACGAGCATTCTTAGAAGTTATGAATATGAAAGATACTTTATCTGGAACTGCGTCGTTTGATACCGATTTGACAATTAATGGTGCGGCAACTACGTTAGAAGATCAAATGAAAGGTGTTAACGGTACTATTAATTTCAAAATAGTTGATGGACAGTTAGGACCGTTCGGTAGATTGGAAAACTTGATTTTGGCTGAGAATATCAGAGAATCTCAATTCTTCCAAACCGCATTAGGTGGAGTTATAAATTCATTAACATCAATTCAAACCTCACACTTTGATGTGTTGAATGGTCATATTGTAATGAATAATGGTGATGTATCACTCGATCCAATAACTTCAGTTGGACCTGTTATGTGTATGAATATTTCAGGCGGAATGAATTTGATTAGTAATGAAGCTGATATGAAGTTAAGGGCGAGATTAGGTTCAAAAATTGCTGATATGTTAGGACCTATTGCCGCAGTTAACCCTATTAACTTGGTTAAAGCAACACCTGGTTTGAACGTAGCAGCCGCAAAAATGTTTGCGTTCTTCTGTGAAGAAGTTACTCAAGAAGAAATGAATCAAATCCCGGACTTTAAGGATGATTTTGGTGCAATGAGCACAACAAACTTCCAAGTTGTTTTGAAAGGTGATGTGCAAAAGCCATTGTCTTTAATTGATTCATTCAAATGGTTAACAACTGTTGAAGATATGCAGGCAGCTCAAAACTTTGTTGCAACGTTACCACCAACAGATGTTAACAATCCAAATGCTACCTTGGAAGAACTTTTAGCGGCACAAGCTGAGGCTGAAAGAATTGCAAATGAAAATATCTTCCAAAAAGCGATAAGAAAAATTAAAAATCTATTTGATGATGAAAAATAAAAAAAGAGGGTTTCAGTTCACTGAAACCCTCTTTTTTTTTATTAATTTACTGGTTTGCCCAAAAGAACTTTTAATAATCCCATACGTTTTTTTAGAGTTTGGAGTATTCCGCAAGAAATTTGGTTTATGTTGCACATTGTTGAATTTAAGTCAACAATTGTTGCATCTATATATGGCATCATTTGATTTATGTTATCTGTAATTTCTTCAATATTTTTTGATGTTGTGTCAAAATTTTGAGAAGTATTTTCAAAACCACCTGTTGTATTGTTTAATCGATCTTGAGATAAAGAATTACTTAATCTGTCAGATATATTATAGAAATTTGTTGTTGTGTTAGACAGGTTTGTGCTAGCTTTTAAAAGATTCGGACGATTTTCTAATAAAATATCGTTTATTGTTGTAAATACCATTGTAAGTGTTTCTATTGTTTCATTTAAGTTATCTAAAATGTCTGTTACACTATCTGCCAAACCATCAAGTTTTCCGTCACTTGCCTGTTGAGAAAATAATGTTTCCCAATCTAGTGAGGATGTCCCTTTTATAACAGAGCCAGTTTTTAAAAATACAATTGATGGGGAATCAGGGTATTCTAGTTCTATATAGTCTAAGGCCTTTCTGTATTCACCTTTGTTTCGTTTTTTTACGATAGCTATGGTATTTTTAGGTAGCTTTAAATCGTTATAATCTATGACCGCACGAATAAGTGTATGTTTGAAATCTTTGCTTGGTTCAATTGAACGAGTTCTACCAACTTTAAAACCTTTATAATATAATGGCATATTGGCTTCAAATGGTTCGAGTTCATCAAATTGAATTGTTATGTATGTATTTGTGAGCATTTTTATCCAAAGATAAAATACTAAAATTAAAAATATCCAAAATAAAATTTTCCAAAACTTAGCTTTGTGTAAAATTGACAAGATTTTTTTCATATTTTAATTCTAATTTGGATTAAAAAATTAGACATTACACACTACTACAAACTTGTTAGAACATTTTTCTAAAAATTATTAGTCAGGTGGGTAATTGTGATTAAGGTGCGGTGCTTGTTTAATATAATTAAATCTTTTTCATACTTCCAGCTATTCTTAATTCCAACGGAGCCTTTTGGCTCCTTTTTTTTATTGTTGAGAATCTTCCTGAGTTAAGTAGTTCTCAATCCCATCAGCAATAGCTTTTGCGCACTTTTTTTGGAATTGTGGATCGATCAATAAAACATTGTCTTCTGGATTTATAAGATATGCAACTTCAATAAGAATGCTCAAAGCATTTGTATTCCTAACTAAAGCCAAGCTGCCTTGTCGAATTTTGTCGTTTTTTGTTCCAAGTTGTTGGTTCATTGTTACAAGAATATTAGCGGCTAAAAGTTTTGCCTGATCGTAGTAATAATAAATGCTTGTCCCTTTGTGTTCAAGTGGATTTAAGTGATCAGGAAGTGCGTTTCCGTGAATGGAAATTAAAAACATAGAATCTTTTTCATTTGCTTTGTTAACACGTTCCTGCAATTCCACATAGCTATCGTCAGATCTTGTCATAACAACTTTTGCACCACGATTTGTAAGTTCTTCTTCAAGATATTTTGAAATCGCTAATGTGATGTCTTTTTCTTTATCTCCAAGACAACCGATTGCGCCGAAATCTTTTCCTCCATGTCCTGCATCAACGGCTATTGTAATGTTTTTTAGAGGTTTGTTAATGTTAATTTTAGGGTATTTTCTTATTTTCCAAATTAAGTCATTTCCTTTGTATTCACTACTATAACCGACAATTTTGTGCGTTTCGTTGGCTGTGGAGTACGGAAACGGAAATACATAGGTGCCTTCAGGTTGATCTTTTATATTGTATAACTTTAAATAAAAAATATTCCCTTCGATAATTTCATATGGTACTTTTTTGTCTAAATGAAATACAAAATTATAATAATCTTTGTCATCTTTGAAATCATAATTTAAGACAGTTGCAGGTGTGTTTGAGTTCTCGCAATTTTGTTTGACGTTTGATTTTGCAATCCAGGCTTTTTTGTTTTGTCCTAAACTGACTCTGTAAAAATTGTTTTTTTCTCCATCAATTGTTAAATGAATACCTTCTTGAAAATGTGCCATTCTGTTAATTCCTGCATCAACAGGGGTACTTCTTAAAGGAGAAAGATTTTTAGCTGTTAATACTTCTTTTGGATTTTCGTATTGGATTAATTTAGCTGGTGATTGTTTTTTGTTTAAAATTTTTTGAGGTTTGTTAATTGTAAATGTAACGATCTCATCTCCAGATATTAATTCAAAGTTATTCTCTCCGTCTTCTAATTTAACGACGTGAGCGAAGCCTCCTGAATTATGTACATCTACTAATTCACCATTAATGGTGAACTTTTGGTTAGGATCTGCTGAACCTACAAAAAAAGTTGAGGATGAATTTATTTTAACGTTTGTCTTTTTAGGATAAACAATGTCGATAGCAAAACTTGTTTGACCTATTAAAAATGCACCCCAAATGATTAGAAATTTTCTCATATTAATATGATACTCTAAAAATAAGAGAATTTTTGTAATTTTATTTAATATTTACATCTTTTGTTATTCCTTATGCTAAAATGGAAGAAAGTGGGGAGCTGAATTGAGAAGACGTAATCAAGATACAGAAAAAGAAAAACGAATAAGAAGTTTTGATAAACTTTTGGCGTTGTTGCAAATATTTTTTATAGGGTTTGCATTTTTATTAGCAATATATTTGTTTTTTATTCAAATTGTTGATTTAGGTAAATATCGTGTAAAGGCTATCAATCAAAGAGTTAGTAGAAATTTTGTTTTGAGAGGCGATATTTTTGATAGAAATGGAATAAAATTAGCTACTGATAAAATTTATATGGATATTTATGCTCACCCTAACAATTATGATTCAACTCCAGAAGAATTGTCTAAAAAACTTTCTCCAATTTTAGACATACCATATAATAAACTTTTAACAATTTTAAAGAAACCTGGTCCTGTAATTACAATTAAAAAGGATATTGATAAAGCTACCGCAAAAGAGGTGTCAAAACTTCAGTTAAGAGAAATTAGTATGGGTAAGAAAAGTACTCGTACTTATCCACAAGGTAATTTAGCGGCGCATATTTTAGGTTATTACAATTTTGATGCGGATATTGCAAATGGTGTTGAATATACTGCAAAAGATAAATTGGAACATGTTGAGCACGCTGTTCGTTATCAAAGAACTAGAGATGGGAAAATAATATACGATTTTTTGACTGATCCTGTAGCAACTACAATTAATCCAAAAGGTGAAGATGTAACTTTAACTATTGATGCAGCAATTCAACACGTTTGCGAAAAAGAGCTTCAAAAAATGATTAAAGAAAAAGAAGCGTTGCGTGGTACTGCAATAGTTATGAATCCTAAAAATGGTGAAATTTTGGCATATGCGGTGTATCCTACATATGATCCTAATAATTTTAAAAAGGCAAGTGCGCTTCAGATGAAAAACTGGAGTTTGACAGATGTATTTCCTCCAGGTTCTACATTCAAACCAATTACAGTTGCAAGTGCAATGGAGTTGGGAAAAATTAATGAGCATACAAAGGTTTTAGATACTGGTAAAACTACAATTGGCAAATGGCAAATTAAAAATTATGATTATGATAAAAATCCAAATCCGGGGATGATTTCATTGGAATATTTGTTTGAACATTCAAGTAATATAGGTTCAATAAATGTTGCGAAAACAATGACGTCTAAAGAATTTTATGATATGTTGAAAAAATTTGGCTTTGGGCAAAAATCAGGCATAGACTTGCCAGGAGAATCTGCAGGCTTGTTACCAGCTTGGCATAAATGGGATAAAGGTATTCATGCGACAATGTCTTATGGATACGGAACTTCTGTTTCAGCAATGCAGATGGTTTCTGCAATGTCTGCCTTAGCGAATAATGGTGTTAGGGTAACTCCTCATATTATAAAATATTCTCCTCAAGAAGCCGAACAAAAAATTCAATCTGTCCAAGTTGTTTCACCAGAAACTGCACAGGCTGTTACAAAATTATTGGCAGAAAGTGTTAATAATGGTAAATCCGCAATCAAAATGGCAAAATATAATGTTGCTGCCAAAACAGGTACTTCTAATAAACCAAAAGAGGGTGGTTCTGGCTATACAGGTTTTTCTTATACTTCTACAATAGGATACTTGCCAGCGTCTGATCCTCAGATTTTGATTTATGTTTGTGTGGATAGTGCTAAAGTCGGACCTGTATGGGGGAATACGGTTGCAGGCCCTGTATTTTATGAAATCGCAGAACAAACCGCAAGGATTTTAAATTTAAAACAAGATAAAACTACACCCACTAAAAAATCTAAGGAGTAATAATGAAACTTGAAGAATTAATTGAATATTTGGATTATAAAGATTTAGTATATTTTAAAAGTGTAGAAGTCAGTGGAATTTCTTACAACTCAAAAACAACAAAACAAGGTGATATATTTATTTGCTTGGTAGGAGAAAATACAGACGGACACGAATATGCGCAAATGGCAATTGATAATGGAGCCGTTGCTCTTTTGGTTGAAAGACCTGTTGATATAAAAATTCCTCAAGTCGTTGTAAGAAATACTAGACACAAAATAGCAGATATCGCAGACAGATTTTATTCAAGACCGTCTTTGGGATTGAATTTGATTGGGATTACTGGTACAAATGGAAAAACCACAGTAACACATTTGATGCAAAAAATATTTGAAGAAAATCAGCAAAAATGTGCGTTAATTGGTACTTTAGGATATAAATTATCTTCTAAAGGTGAGTATAGAGATGCAAAACATACGACTCCACAGGCTCCTGAATTGCAGGCAATGCTTCGTATGATTAAAGATGTTGAAAAAATTGACAACGTAGTTATGGAAGTTAGTTCACACGCTTTGGAACAAAATCGTGTTGGTGGATGTCGTTTTGACGGCGCTATTTTAACTAATTTGACTCAAGATCATTTGGATTATCACATTACAATGGAAAATTATTTTGAGGCAAAATCTATTTTGTTTAAAAACCTAAAAGAAGGTAATTTTGCGGTTATAAATGTTGATGATGAATATGGTGAAAAGTTTTTGAATGTTGTGCCTGAAGATGTAACTATATATACGTATGGTATTAACAAGAATGCTGATGTTATGGCAAAAGAAATTGATTTTTCATTAAATGGTGCAGAATTTGTATTGGTTACTAGGGACAAAGAATATAAAGTAAGTTTGCACATGAATGGTATGTTCAGTGTTTATAATGTTTTGGCAGCTGTAACTGCATCTATGGCAATTGGAATTAACGTAGAGGTTGCATTGAAAGCGTTAGAGCAAATTAAGGGTGTTGCAGGCAGATTTGAAGTTGTAGCCAAAAAACCGTTAGTTATTGTTGATTATGCTCACACTCCTGATGGGTTGGAAAATGTTTTAAATTCAGCAAGAGAAATTACACCAAAAGACGGTAATTTGATTTGTTTATTTGGTTGTGGTGGAGATAGAGATGCAACAAAACGTCCTAAAATGGGTTCTATTGCAGAAAAAATCGCTGATAAAATTGTAATCACTTCTGATAATCCAAGAAGTGAAGATCCTCAACAAATAATTACAGATATTATTGCAGGATTAAAATCAATTAATCCAGATAAAGTTTCTGTTGAAATTGATAGAGGTAGAGCGATTGAACTTTTGAAAACTATTTCTCATAATAATGATGTTATTGTGGTAGCAGGTAAAGGTCATGAAACTTTCCAAATTTTGAAAGACAGGACTATTCATTTTGATGACAGAGAAGAAGTTAGAAAAGTATTTGAAGGAGTGTAGATGAAAACAAGACTTTTGATAGAACAACATTTTCATGGTGCTTTTGGGGTTGATTTTAGTAACTGCAAAGTAGAAGATGTTTTGTATTCATCAAAAGAAATTAAAAAATACGGTATAGGTGGAATATTTCCGACTGTAGTAACTGATACTGTTGAGAATATTAGAAATCAAGTGGCTGTTATCAAAGAAGCCTCAAAAAAACAAACTTCTGATATGGCAAAAATTTTGGGTATTCATTTGGAAGGAATATTTCTAAATCCAGAAAAAAAAGGAATTCACAATTCTGAATTGTTCTTAGAGCCAACTATTGAAAATTACAAATTAATTGAAGATGATTTTATCAAAATAGTTACTTTAGCACCAGAGTTATGTAATTCTGGTGAGGGATTGATTGATTATCTAAAACAAAAAGGTGTAAAAGTTCAGGTGGGGCATTGTGTTGGTGCCGATTTGACAAGATGTGACGGTGTTACACATTTGTTCAATGCTATGTCATCAATTTCTCACAGAGGAAGTTCAACGGCTCTTTCAGCTTTGGTTAATGATGATATTTATACTGAGGTCATTGCTGACGGTGTTCACGTATCAGATGAAGCGTTAAAGTTAGTATTCAAATCAAAACCATTGGACAAAATATTATTGGTTTCTGATTGTTTGCCTATTACAAAAAGTGATTTAAAAGAAATGGATTTTGCAGGTGAAAGAATTTATTTTGACGGAGAAAAAGCAACTTCTAAAGGTGGAACCTTAGCAGGTAGCACAAGCCTTTTATCTGATATTGTTAAAAAACTTGGTAAAATGAATTTATTTTCACCACTATTAGTAGAAAATGTTTATAATTACCATTCGATAGATATTAAAGGTGAAATTGAATGGGATGAAAATTTTGATATTGTAAAAATAACAGGATAAAATTATGAAAAGTGATAATGTTAAAAAGGGTATAGCAAGAACACCTCATAGAGGGCTTTTAATGGCGACTGGTGTGAGCAAAAATAATATGAAAGCTCCGTTTATTGGTATCGCAAGTTCTTTTTCTGATTTAGTCCCGGGGCATATTGGAATGCGAGATTTGGAACGTCAAATTGAAAAAGGTATTCATTCTGCAGGTGGGCAGGCTTTTGTTTTTGGAGTTCCAGCTATTTGTGACGGCATTGCAATGGGTCATAGTGGAATGAGATATTCCTTACCTTCAAGAGATTTGATTGCAGATTGCGTTGAAAGTGTTGCAGCTGCTCATCAATTAGATGGGATTGTGTTACTTTCAAATTGCGATAAAATCACGCCAGGCATGATTATTGCAGCTCAAAGGTTGAATATTCCTGCAATTATTGTTACGGCTGGCCCAATGCTTGATGGTGTCTGTCGTGGTGAAAATAAGTTAACTATGGTTACAGGTTCATTTGAAGCCGTTGGTCGTTTTAGAAAAGGTGAAATAACAAAAGAACATTTATTGGCAATGGAAGAAAATTCTTGTCCGTCAGCAGGAGCCTGTCAAGGAATGTACACTGCAAACACTATGGCTTGTTTAGCGGAAGTTTTAGGTATGAGTTTACCTTATTGTTCATCTGCTTCTGCAGTATCTTCTCAAAAACGCAGAATAGCTTTCGATAGTGGAATGCAAATTGTCGAATTGGTTAAAAAAGACGTTAAGCCGTCTGATATTATTACAAAAGATGCTCTTATAAATGCTATTGTTGCAGCTTTGGCTTTAGGCGGTTCAACAAATACGTTTTTACACTTGTTGGCAATTGCAAATGCTGGTGAAATTGATGTTACTATTGACGATTTTGATAGGCTTAGTCGTCAAATCCACCAAATCGTTAAAATTAATCCGTCATCAAGTTTAACAATGACTGATTTTCATTATGCAGGTGGAATTCCTGCGGTGTTGAAGTCGTTGAAAGATTTGTTGAAAAATACTAATACGGTTTCAGGTTTGAAAACATACGAAATCGCACATTCAGCTTGGAGTGATGAAAAAGTTATTCCGTCTTATGAAAAATCTGAATATACTCAAGCTGGTTTGGGCGTTTTATATGGCAATTTGGCAGAAGATGGTTGCGTGACAAAAATTTCTGGGATTGATCCTGAATGTTTGCAATTTGAGGGAGTTGCAAAAACTTTTGATAGTGAAGAAGATGCAATGGCTGCTTTAGAAAATGATAAAATAAAAGCTGGTGATGTCATTATAATTCGCTATGAAGGCCCTGTTGGAGGACCAGGCATGAGAGAAATGCTTGCTCCGACTTCTCTATTAGTAGGCAAAGGGCTGGGTAAATCGTGTGCTTTAATCACTGATGGAAGATTTTCAGGTGCAACAAGAGGAATTTGTATAGGTCATGTTTGTCCTGAGGCTGCAAATGGTGGCGTGATCGCTTTGGTTGAAGATGGTGATAAAATCATAATCGATATTGAAAAGCGTTCAATAGAGCTTTGCGTTGACGATAAAGTTTTGGAGAAAAGACGACAAAACTTAAAGCCATTTGAACTAAAAGTTAAATCAGGTTATCTTGCAAAATATGCAAAAAATGTTAGTGATGCGTCACACGGTGCATTGGTATAATATGGCTGCCCTCTACCTTTGGGAGAGGAGCTGGGAGTAAAGGTTGAAAAAATTATCAGATTTTCAAGATCAAATCGATAAATGTTCAAAATGTGGAAAATGTCAGGAAGTTTGTCCTATATACAAACTAACAGGTAATGACTGTGCGGTTTCCCGTGGAAAATTCGTTATGCTTAAAGGGGTTTTGAAAGGTGATTTGAAACTTTCAAAAACTATTAACAAATATCTTGATATGTGCTTGAAATGTGGTAAATGCAAGGATTTTTGTCCTTCAGATATTGATGTGTGTGAAATTTTTTCGACTGCAAAATCTGAATATGTCAAAGATACTTTGTATGGTAAGATAACTCGATTTTTACAGTCTAAAAAAGTTTTTAGTAGATTAATTTCAAAATTTTCAAAAAAAATTGTGCCATTAGAAAACAAAGGCGCAACCAAACTTTTATATTTTAAAGGGTGCGCTAATGCAATTTATCCAAAATCAGAAATTGCAATGAAAAAAGTGCTATCTAATTTTGATGTTGAATTGGTTGAAAAAGATTTTGACTGTTGTGGAATTCCATTTTTATCAAGTGGAAATATTGAAAGATATGAAGAAGCAAAAAAATACAACATGCGATATTTAAAAGATAAGTATGATTATGTTATTACTGACTGCGCTAGTTGCGAAAGTGTTTTAAAAAGTTATGGTGAAGTGGAAAATAACATTGCAAATATTTGTCATTTTTTGGCAATACAAAAGAAAAAATTTATATTTAGAAAACCGTTAAAAGTTACATTCCATAAGCCTTGTCACTTAAAAAGCGATGCTTTCTTGAAACCTCTTTTTGAAAAGTGTGAGAATGTTCAATATATTCAGGCTAAAAATTATGACGATTGTTGCGGTTTTTCCGGTGAATTTTCTGTTCATAATCCAAAATTATCTTTCAAAATGGCGCAAGAAAAAGCTAAAAATTTGGTAGATACAGATGCTGATATAATTTTAACAGCTTGTCCTGCTTGTATAATTGGTATTCACCAAGGATTTTTAGGTAAAAAACATCCTAAGATTATGAATATTATTGAATTTTTAGCAATGGCAGATGAAATTATTTAGTTTATTTCCCTAGTTCATTTGCTTTTTTAGCTGTTTTATCAATTACATCAAAAAACAGTTTGTCAGAATTTTCCTCATTCATTGTTGTAATCCCAACAAAAGTACAGCCACCTTTGGTAGCAACGTTATCTATCAAGGTTTGAACAGGCAATTCGCCTCTGTCAAAAACCATTTTAGCTGAGCCTAAAGCAGTTTGAGTTGCAAGCATTAAAGATTTATTATAGTCTAGGCCTAATTTTTCTCCGGCACGAGCCATATCTTCTATAACTTTGTAGAAAAATGCAGGACCAGAACCTGAAATTGCTGTGACTATGTCCATTTGATTTTCTTTAACTTCAATACATTTGCCTATTGCAGAAAGCAAACCTACAACAAATGCTACATCATCATCAGTTGCATATTTACCTTTGCAAACTCCACTCATACCTTCTAAAACTAGAGCAGGAGTATTTGGCATAACCCTAACAATTCTGTGTTTACCAATTACATTTTCTATTTTTTCAGTGTTAACTCCAGCAGCAATTGATACAATTAATTTTTCTTGAGTTAATTCATTTTTTATATCTTCTAAAACTTGAACAACATAGTTAGGTTTTACTGCAATAATGATTACATCACTATCAATTGCAAGCATTTTGTTGTCAGTCAAAACAGGTATCCCTAGCCGTTTTTGTGCTTGTTCGGCGACTTCAGGATTTACTTCAGAACCCTTGATCTCATAATTCTTTTCAGAAGCCAAAACCCCTTTAATAATTGCACTTGCCATTTTTCCACAACCGATAAAACCTAATTTTTTGTTCATATTATTTAACCTCACACTTGTTTTGTGTTGACTAATAAGTTTTTTTCATTTAACATAAAAATCATACGACAAATATAAACAAAAGGGAATAAAAAAATGAGACGTACACTAGAAGGAACAAAAGTAAAAAGACAACGTGTTAGCGGTTTTAGAGCTAGAATGGCAACTCCAGGCGGACGTGAAGTATTGAACAGACGTCGTGCTAGAGGTCGTCATAAATTAGCTATCACTGCTAAAAAACGTGCTTAATTGCTTGAATAGCATTTAAAATTGAAAGGCGGAAAATGTTACCAAAACAATATAGATTAAAAAACAGATCCGCGTTTAAAGCTACATATAAAGTTAAAAACTCCTCCCACAAGGGTGGAGTAACTTTGTTTGCTGGTGTTCCAAAAAAAGAAGATGTTTTAACAAAAGTAGGTTTTGTTGTTAGTAAAAAAGTGCACAAACGTGCGGTAAAGCGTAATCGTTTAAAACGTTTGATGCGTGAGAGTTATAGATTACTATTGAAAGAAAATAATTTGGGAAATTCGCAAAAATATTTGTCGTTGATTTTTGTAGGAACTGAGAATGCTTTGGGTAAAAATTTTGACGAAATCAACAATGCAATTAAAAGGCTTATTGAGGGATTAGAATAATGCTAGAAGGTATTTATACAGAAACAGTTTTAATGCACTCAGAAGTTCGTCCACGCCCAATTGAACCTCAATCGACTGGTGGTGTTATATTAGGTTCGCAATCAATATATAGATATTCATTGCGGGATTCTGATTATCCAGTATTGATTATTGTTGATAAAATAATGGATGAAGAAGGGGACATGATTCTTCCTGGGCATTATGAATTGGCGCTTTCTGATGAACGAGATTTTTTAATTCTAATGCAAACGAAAAATCCAATTGCAATAATTCCTGTGTTTAAAGTCGAAGAAGATAAAGAAGCCTTTAATCAAAATAATGACAAAGAGTATCAAAAAATATTAGAAAAACGAAAAAAAGAACGAGAAAAAACTAATAAAAAACGTGCAAGAAAAGGTATGCCACCTGATGAAGAAAAAATTCATATGGAAGCAGAAATTGAATATGTAAAAGACGGCGATTATTATTTGCTGAAATATGAACGAGGTACGATCAGAGCTTGGGGCGCAATAAAAAGTTATTAATATTACAATTCAGCGAAAAATTCTACACTTTTATAAATTCTTGGTCCAGGACGATTAATTATATCATTGAGTTCATTAGGCATTACTATAATTTTAGTTTTTGGGAATATTTTTTTGACTTTTGAATTATTTGTAAAATTGCTGACTACAATTATGTCAGGTACTTCATTTATTAAAAATTCTTCTGTCACAACAGGGTAGTATGAATTAAGATTTTCTGTTATTGAAATATGCCCTGATTTTTTGATAACATCAGATATGAAACTTTTTTGTCCTATTGTAATCATAGGTTCTGTTTGTACTAAATATAGTATGCGTTTAGGAGTATGTGATTTTATGGAAGCTATCTTTTGGGAAGATTCTTCGACTAATTGTTTTGCATTTATTTTTTTATTGGTCATATCTCCCAATTTAAGTATGTTTTTATGAATATCGTCTATGGATTTGTATTTTAAGCATATGGGCGTTATATTTAATTTTTTAAATTTGCTAAGTGCGAATTCAGAGGAGTCTAAGGCTAAGATGTAATTAGGTTTTATTTGAATGATTTTTTCTTCATTAATGAAAAAACTGTTACCAATTTTTTCTTTATTCTTGGCATCTTTTGGATATGTACAAGAAGTTGAAACTCCTAATAACATATCTTCTGCCCCTATTGCATACATAATTTCAGTAAGTGCAGGAGAAAGGCTCACAAAAGTCTTGTTTGTATCTCGTGCATTACTAATGTTGCATATTAAGATTGTTGTCAAAATACTAATTAAAAATTTGTACATAAAATTTTTCTTCGTTATTAATTACTTTAAAACTGATGTCGTATATTTCATTTAAAATTTCAGGTTTAAAGAAATTTTTTTTATCAGCTTTATACACACGGTGTTTTTGGCTAATTCCAATAAAATAATCGCCATAACTCGCAGAAAGATTTAAGTCGTGCATTATTATAGCGACAGAAATTCCTGACAAAGTCATCTTTTTTATAATATCCAAAGTTTTAATTTGGTTTACTAAATCCATGTTTGATGTTGGTTCATCAAGTAAGAATAAATCTGCTCCAGATAATAACCCCATTGCAATGTTAGCTCGTTGTATTTCTCCAGCGCTAAGTTTATCGATTTCCAAATGCTGTTTTTCTAGCAAATCCATTTGTCTTAAAGCATCATAAACTTTTTGTTTCTCAGTGTTGTTTAAAAACCACTTCCAGCTATTTTTGAACAAAATAGACGAAACATAGTCATAAGTGGTAATCCCCTTTGTGTAGTAGATTTTTTGTGGGAGATAAAATACTTTTTTAAAAGTATTTGTGATCTTACATTTGTTTTTTATTTCTCCGTTTAAAATTTTAAACAGTGTTGTTTTGCCTGTCCCATTGGGGCCAACAATCATTGTAATTTTATTCTCTGGTATATTTAATTCTATATTATTGAATAAGATCTCATTCCCAAAATTAAGGTTAAGATTTTTAATTTCAATCATTCAAAATCCCTCCTTAATAAGAAAAATATAAAAATAGGTACTCCTATAAATGCTATTACAATTCCTAAAGGTATCTGTATTGGCGCTATCAAATTGGTAGAAATGAAATTAGAGATTAGCAGTATAAGTCCTCCCAATAAAAAGTTTGCGAAAATCAATATTCTAAAATCATTCCCTACAAGTATTTTTGATAAATGAGGAACAATAATCCCAATAAACCCCAAAATCCCAGCAGTAAATACTGCAATTGATGTTAAAAATGCAGATAACATTATAAAAATAATATTGTATTTCAATACTTTATTTAAAGAATTAAATGTTAAAGCTGAATCAATTCTGAATAGATTTAATTTAGGGATTAGTATAATACAGATTATCAAAGCAATTGTAAATAAGGTTGTTAGTAAACTTTTGGATATATCAGCAGAACTGAAGCCTCCAGATAATATTAATGTTAGAGCATATGCTTTTTCGGCATTTGTGAGAATTAAAAAGGCAATTATTGAACTTGCTAAAATATTAACAGATAATCCAATGAGGATTAGCTTAGAAATAGAAAATTTTGAAAATCCACTTAAGCAGATTACTAAAACTGATGTCAATAACGCACCAATAAATCCAAACAATGAGTAATTGATGCTATGAAAATAAAGTATAGAGAGTGTAATCCCTAATCCAGCTCCTGAAGACAATCCTGTCAAATAAGGATCAGCTAAAGGATTTTTGGTAACAGCTTGCAAAATCATTCCTGCTAGTGCTAATGAAGCTCCTGCAATTATGGCTTTTGTCGTATTAGGTATCCTTATGAATTCTAAAATAAGTGAGCTATTTTCATGTGGTAAGTTATAGAATAATGTGCAGCATAGTGCTGAAATAAATAATATTATTAAAATAGCAAGTGTGGTTATATTTTTAATATTATTCATTTTATACTTTTTCCTTCTCAGGTAAATTATACTTCAAAAATATTCCTGTCATAAAACGAATTTTCGGTGAATAGTAATACATATTGTTCATTGTATTTTTGTACATGCAAATATTTTGATTGAATAAATTTGAAACATTTGCTTTTAAATAAACGCTTAAACCATTTTTAGAAAATAATCTTAGATTGGCGCCAATTTTACCATCAACATAACCTGGGGTAGTGTCCATAGAAGCTGAACTCATTGCTCTTTCAGATGCAGTTTCTAAACCCATATACATATTAAATCTTTCGACAGGCGTCCAATAAACAAGTCCATTCAGTCTATTTTTGGGAGTCGCAGGCAACTCAAATCCTGTGTTTTTATCTTCAGAATCAGTATATGTGTAATTTAGTACAAATTTGATTTTATCATTAGGTTTCCAAGTTGCTTTAGCTTCATATCCTTGAATTCTTGCTTCATCAATATTAATATAGTGTCCTGTTGTGTACCAAGTCAGAGGATTCATTGTATAATAAGCTGCTAGGTAATCTTTGTAGTTACTATTAAAATAACCAAATTCGAATTTTAATTTGTTATCCATAAAACTTTGTTCTAATCCGAGATCCCAGCTTGTCATACGTTCAGCTTTAAGGTTATTATTTCCAGTCCAAGCCATCCAACTATCTCTAAACCCACCATATCGTTGATAAAGTGTTGGTGTGTTTACACTCTGCCCCCAAGATCCCCTAAACTTGGTTTCCGCTCCTTTAAGTTTGAATGTCGGTAATACTAAAGCCGCTGATATATTAGGCGTTACATATGTGCCGTATTCAGAATTGCATATTAGCCTTGAACCTCCACGAATAAATAATTTGTCTTTAATGTTAATTACGTCATTAATATATACATCATTTTGTAAAACAGATCCGGAATATTTAGAGCTAAATTGATTCATAGGGAATGGTGTCCAGCTACCATACATTAAAGAGTTAGATGTGCCATCTATGAATTCATTTTCCAAATTATATCCAATTGAAAAAGTGTTCCATTCTTTATATTTAAAATTATGTTGTGTCATAAAATTAAGACGTGTGCTACCAATCGAAGATAAAGAATATTCATCAGGTGAAAACCAATCTTGTAACGTATAGTTTTTGTTTTTATTATGGTATAGTCCAAATTTTACATCATAATTGTATGCTTCTGATGGTTTATGTTTAAAACTTAATGAATTCATTACGTCGATATTTTTAGCATAATTGTTTGGATCATTGTAATATGAAAAAGTTGCATTGTCGTAACCAATCCCCAGACCTTTTTTTGAATTAGAGAATCTAAAAACATCTCTTAATTCGGCTTTATTGTCTAATAATCTAACTCCAAAATTTGTTACAACATTAAGGGCATTAAATCCATCATTGTAAATTCTGCCAAAATTAGAAGTTCTCATTCCGCCAGAGCTTTTATTCCAGGTTGTTGAAATATAATAATCTTTTTTAGCGTCGCCTGCCATAATTGCAAAACGTTCTTTAAAGCCACCATAATTTCCCATGCTTGACTCATGTTCAATGCTTAATGGTCCACGTCCACGTCTTGTTTCAACGGCTATAGCACCACCTGAGGCGTTAGTGCCTAAAACATTTCCTTGTGCCCCTTTAACTACCTCAATACGTTCCATATCATCTGCTAAGAAAAATTGCGATTCAACACCTGGTGTTGTCAGTGAAGGTCTATCGGCTCTGATTCCATCAATAGTAAAACGGACTCTGTCCGTTCCTCGAATTCTTACAGAGGTTACATTTCCGTCAGAACCAGAATTTTGTGTTGTAACGCTTCCAATTTGATTTAATAATTGAGAAAATGATGGTGTGTTTTGGCTTTTAATATCTTCTCGAGAAATCACATCAATATTAGCACTTCTGCTACGCTCAGAGTCCATATAGTTATCCAGTGAATAAATTTCTTTTTGTTTAGCTTCTCCAAAAAGAATGCTGGATGGTTCTTCAACATCTTCTTCATCTTCTAGTTTTAAAAATATAGGTTCTAAATCAATATGCTTGTCTTCAATAGAATAAGCAGGGCATGTAATCATGCAAAATAAAATAAAGTAAATAATCCTTTTCATTCTTAAATTCCTGTTGCTCGAGGCGTACAAAACTTTCTAAGCGTTCCGACTTTACGGCTGCGGCCCAGTGAAGGAATAGTTATTTCACCTTTCTTTCCTTAAAAAGTTAATATGATCTTAATACAAAATATTTTAATTTGCAAATCAATAAAAGGTAAAAATAAAAAAAAGACTTGATTTTTAGTTTTTAGCGTGCATAATAGATTATGCAAGCTGAATAACGCGGGATGGAGCAGTCTGGTAGCTCGTCGGGCTCATAACCCGAAGGTCGTTGGTTCAAATCCAGCTCCCGCAACCATTTTAAAAAGATTTTAGTTTTATGCTAAAATCTTTTTTTATATGTGTCCAAATTTGCCATATAATGGTTTATAATTGTAATTAAAGGAGTTTAAAGTTATGAACAAATTTTTAGTCTTATTTTTATCTTTAATAGTTTTTGTGCAAATGGGTTTTGCGACAAATGTCTATGATTCTTATGGTAGAAAAACTGGGTCATATAGAACAAATGGTTCAACAACTACTAAATATAATCAGTATGGTCAAAAAGAATTTACTTATCGAAAAAGTGGTAACACTACAAACGCTTATGACAAGTATGGAGCAAAAACAGGTTCATACAGAACTAACGGCAATACAACAATTGAATACGATAAATACGGTTCAAAAGTTGGAACCTATCGGACAAATTCAAATGGAACAACTACAAGGTATGATAAATATGGGCGTAAAACAGGTTCATTCAAAACCAATTCCAACGGCACTACTACCGAATATGATGAATATGGTAGAAAAATAAATAGTTATAGATAATTGGGTGTGTTTTAAGGTGGAATTTGCTTAATAAAATCGCTTAATACGTAAGACTTTGTAAAATAACAAAAGTTCATAATTGTAGGACTAGAATTGTGTTTATGTTAGAATAAGCTAGAAACGATTAAAGTAAAGCGAGGGCATAAAATGTGTACCTTGATGATAAATTTTGTTAGGGTGTATTAATGAATTATAAATTAATAGATATGCAGGTTTTTGGAGATGAGAGGGGACATCTAATTTCGCTCGAAAAAAATGTAAATTCTCCATTCGATATAAAAAGAACTTTTTATATATATGACACAAAGCCTGGAATTGCAAGAGGCGCTCACGCAAATAGAAATTCTGAATTCCTATTAATCGCAATTAATGGAAGTTGTAAAGTTAAAATTGATAATGGCTCACAAACAGAAATTGTAACATTGGATAGTCCAGAAAAAGCGTTGTACTTAGATAAAATGCTTTGGAAGGAAATGTATGATTTTTCATATAA
>SUTY01000075.1 GCA_015152455.1 Cyanobacteria bacterium SIG32 | reverse complement strand
AGTTTACGAGTTGTGCAAAATGCCTGGTTTTCCACAGGATCTATTAATATAAAATTTGAAAGGTTGTTAACAAGAATTAGATCTTGTACAACCTTGTTTTGTTATATGAAAAATTTAAGTCCTCCCTAGCGAGGGAGGGGAGTAGAGAACAGTAATTTAAAAAATAGTAGTACATATAAAAAAATGAAAGGAAATAAGTTATGAAAAAAACTGTAAAGAACTTGATCACTTGGTCACCTAGTCACTTGATCACTTCCCCAAAATCCGCTTTTACTTTGGCAGAGGTATTAATCACCTTAGCAATTATTGGCGTTGTTGCAGCAATGACAATTCCGACATTAGTAGTAGAATATAAGAAAAAACAGTGGGTCAGTGGTCTGCAAAAAGCTATTTATGTTTTAAATAATGGTACAAAGTTAATGATGGCTGATGAGGGTGTTTTTCAATATGATCAATTAGCTGTTCACCAGTGTTCTAGAAACGATATTTCTTGTGCAGAAAAATATTATTCAAAATATTTTAAAATTGTAGAATCTGTTAATACAAAACCTAGAGCTGATTTTTATAATCCATTAAAAATACTATTCTTAAATGGTGGTTCAATAGGTGCATTCGGTAATCAAGGGGCTCAAATGACTACTTCGGTGTTAGGTTCTGGTTACGCATTTAAGACGTCAGACGGCATGATATTTTTTGTCTCTTCAGGTTTTGTTGATGTGAATGGTAATTTACCACCAAATCAGTTTGGACGTGACATCTTGAGATTAGAAGTTAATGAAAATGGTGGTTGGGATGTCATTGGAGCTGGAGGGGCTTGGAAAGAGGAGACATTACAAGCATATAAATGTGAAACTAATGGGATTTTTGGTAATGTTTGTTCGGGGCGTATTAAAGATGAAGGTTGGAAAATGAATTATTAGGCTACGACTTCCAAATTATCAGTAACAAATGCCGATACAAGTCCTTTGACATTGTCAGATTGTACTCGGCATTTTATTTTGCCTTGTGGATATTTTTTGTAATGGTAAGTTGATGACAATACCATAACTTTTGCCGCTTCTAATATATTTAATCCTGATAAATCTAACATCATTTCAGGGCAATCAAATTTGTTTATATAAGTTTTAACCCTATCAAGAATTTGTTCCGAGTTCCCACAATTCAAGTCTAAGTATTTGCTTTTTGTTATATTCTGTACCATAGTAAAGTTTTCGTCGATAAAAAATTTAAAAACTTTAAACATTTATATAATTTTAATACTTTTATACGATATTTATTGTATAATACTTTTGAAGGGGACAAAAAATATGGTAGGAACTATGTGTGTAAGAACTATTAACGAATTAGCTAAGGAAGTTTTAACAATAGAAGCAAATTCTATTTTAAGATTAATTGATGGAATTGGTGACAATTTTGATCGTGCAGTTGAAATTTTATATAACTGTAAAGGACGTGTAATCGTTACAGGTATGGGCAAATCAGGTTTAATTGGTAAAAAAATTGCCGCAACAATGTCATCAACAGGAACACCGTCATACTTCTTGCATCCTGCTGAAAGTACACACGGCGATTCAGGTATAATAACTCGTGACGACGTTGTTATTGCTATTTCAAACAGTGGTGAAACTCAAGAATTGATGAATTTATTACCACTCATAAAAAGATTTGGCGTTCCTATGATTGGTATGACAGGCAAAATGGAATCAACACTAGCTAAAGCAAGTGATGTTGTTCTTGATATTTCTGTTGAAAGAGAAGCCTGTCCTCTAAACAAAGCTCCAACTGCAAGCACAACTGCAACTCTTGCTATGGGTGATGCTTTAGCAGTTTGCCTATTGGAAAAACGAGGTTTTACAAAAGAAGATTTCTTGATTTTCCACCCATCAGGCGCTTTGGGTAAAGGTTTCTTGTACAAAGTTAGCGATTTAATGCTTGCAGAAAAAGCAAAATTACCAATTGTTCACGAAAACGATAAATTTACAGATGTAATTGAGATAATCTCTCAGTTCAAACTTGGTATGGCTATAATTGAAAGCCAAACAGGAACAATTTCTGGGGTATTAACAGACGGTGATATCAGAAGAACTTTGATCAAATATCACAATACATCTTCTCTTTTGGTTAAAGATGTTATGACAGTAAATCCAAAAAGAATTTCTGAATCTGATTATGCAGCAAGCGCATTACATTTAATGGAAAAATATTCAATCACAGCTTTAGCCGTAGTTGATAGTGCTGACAGACCAATTGGTGTTATTCACATTCACGATATCTTAAAAGCTGGCGTTGCGTAAGTAACCTTGACAGAATTGCTAAAAATATGATATAATAAGTCATTGCCAATCACTCATATTATTGCCAGAAAGGTTAAATAATATGAAAAGTTTTTATGAAACTTATCAACAAATACTTAATGACAAAAATCTAAGTAGGGACGAGAAAGTTATTCTTTTGCAACAAGCAAAAGAGAATTATGACAGACAGGTTACTCAAGAACGTAATAGAGAAATTGCAAAATATAGATTAGGAGCAGCACTTGAAATAGGCAGTGCAGCTATTCCAATGTCTGGAGTTGGAAGAATAGGTGCACAAATTGGACTAAATGCGCTAAAAAGTAATTTAGGCAGGAAAATTGCCGAAGAAATAGGTTCAGGTATAGCTTCAGGAGCAGCAAGTGGTGCTTTATTTGGTGCAGGACGAGGAATGCTGGAAAATAAAAATCCTATTACGACTTCAATTCAAGATTCACTAATAGGAGGTTTATCTGGTGGGGCATTAGGTGCAGGCGGCGCTAATGTTGTTCGCAATATAAAAGGCCAACAAATAAAAAATTATGGCAATATTGATGAGCTCGGTGAGGTTTTAAGAAAACAATATAATAAAGATTCCAGAAAGTTTTATCAAGATTATATTCAAGATATAAAAATGACTAAAAATGGAGAATTTGACTTTACAAAACGAGGTATTCAAGAACAACTCCGCTGGAATCCTAAACAAATACAAAATTACCCTGAATTAATTAAAGATATTAAACAAGCAAAACGTTTGCCAGATGAACCAAACATGAAACCAGAACAAAAACCACAAGTGTCACATTATGAAATTTATCGAGGTAAAAATGGTGACCATTATATTGAAGTTTTAAAAGATGGTAGTAAAAGATATTATATAACGAAGGATACCACCAATGGTACACCTCTGACTTCTAGTCCGAACTCCAATGATGGTGTCAATAGTATTATAAATTATAATACTCAAAATTTTGACTCACGCATTCAAAAGAATATCCCTAATGTCGATAACCGGACTACTAGCCCGGCGTACACTAGGGATTCTTTGGAACAACTTAGTACGTCTACTAAGAGTCCTAATCCTATTGTACATAATAATTCCCCAAAAATCAATTCCCCAAATGGGCAATTGGAACAAATCTTTACAAGAGAACAGATAAAAAACATGAGAAGTGAGGAATTTTTAAAAAATGAAAAAGCAATAATGAAGCAAATGAAAGAAAAAGGAATTCCTACAAACAGAGAACTGGAGCAAAAGCGTAATCAAACAAAATCTTCAACTGCAAAATCTACTGGCAAAGGGCGTTGGGTTACAATCAACGGCAATCACGTTTTTATTGAAGATTAAAAAGAAAAGGCGAGGTTAAAACCTCGCCTTTTACTAACCTATTTTGAAATTCTTCCTGGAACAACAACTCCACCTTTCAAATTCTTTTTGTAATACTCAACGTGCGGTTGAAGTACACTGTCAAGAACTTCTGGGAATGATGTTTCTGTCATAATTTTTTCAACAATTTCTTGATAAACGGTTGCATATGCTCTTAATTGAGTCATTGCGCCAGCGGCTTCAGGAGTCAAGCCCATTCCTTTAGCGTCAACAGATTCATTAAAGAATGCGCCCATACTTTCGTAAGACATATTCAATGCTCCGATATAAGCCTCTGCGTTTTCTTTACATACTCCACTATCTTTTGGAGTTGTCAAAGCGAACGCAAATTTGTTAGCCGGATTGAAGTGTGCTTCAGCACTGTGGTGCATAGCATCAGGAACTTTTGCAACTTGTTTCAATGTATTTTTAACTGATTCGTTTTGCATTTGAGCGTGCCAATATACTGTATTTTCAAAAATAGCACCCATATATTGGTGAACTGATGTTGAAATGTTATTTAATGTAGCATGTGCCCAGAAAATACCTTGTTTCAAAGCATCATTCATACTCAAATCAGTTGATAATGAAAGATTTGAAACTTCTTGAGCAGCTTCAAGCATTTTAACCATATCAGCTTTAGCCATACCTGCATAAGCAAGGGTAAACAATGCGTGATCATCAAAAGCCGAGAATCTTCCGCCTACATCATCATGAATAAACAAATCGCCTAACCAGCTTTTTTCAATAGATGTTCTGCGAAGTTCGCTTTTTTCAGCATTACCGTCAGTAACTGCGATAAAGTGTTTGCTTGCAAGTTCTTCATAGTTTGAATAACCTTTTGCTTGATATTCGTTTTCAAGCATTTTTTGAATTCTTAAAAATCCGTCTTTAGTTTCAAATGTAGAACCTGATTTTGAAGCGATCATATAATTTGATTTTGTAACGTCGCCCAATCTGTATAAATATCTTTCCAAACTTGCAGAATCAACGTCAGAATAGAATAAAATTTTGTCTTGGTTTACGTTCAAACCATTGATGCTAAGCATATGTTCAACAGTATGTTTTGAACCACCAATACCAAGTACGCTAAGTCTTTCTGCACCTGTTTGATTTTTTAAACCTTCAGCTAATGAATAAAGCTCATCAACTCTTTTTAATTGTTCTTGAGGTAAGTTTACCCAATTTAAAAATTGTCCTTGTTTGTTGGCACGTGATGAAAATTCACTAACAAATTCAGATACTTTTGATGAATAACTATCAAAACTCATACCTGCAAATGTTGTAGAAATGCCAAGTTTCATAGTTGTATTTTTTGTCATGACGACCTCCTTATAAACAGATTATACATTAAATATAAAAAAATATCCCTTTTGACAGAATCAAAAGGGATATTTCAACTTATAATTCAAAAACTATTTTACAAGTTCTTTGAATTTTTTACCAGCTGAGAATGCAGGAACTGTTTTAGCAGCGATTTTCAAAACTGCGCCAGTTTGTGGGTTTCTACCAGTTCTAGCAGCTCTTTTGCGTGGTTCAAATGTACCAAAACCTACTAAAGTTACTTTTTTGCCTTTAGCAACTGTTTTTTGGATAGTTTCTAAAGTTGCTGCGATAACGTCAGCAGATGCTTTTTGAGAAACTTTTGCTTTTTTTGACACTTCTTTTACTAATTCTTCTTTGTTCATTACGAACCTCCTTCTTCCTTATTGCCTACCCAGAAACCACTACTCTGTGCATGCATTTGTATTCGACAAGATTATTATAGCATTTTTTCAAGTTTTGGCAAGTCTTTTTTTTAAAAAAATTTAAATATACACTGGATATACGCCTTTATATCCTGCGCAAATTCAGTCATAGTGCGATTTTTCGGAATATCTATCTTAATTATAATATTCAGGATTTATGCGTGCAAACTTAACATTTTTGTAAAAATATTGTAAAATTTGATACGCATTGTAACCTTGTTTTGCTAAATTATTTGCTCCATGCTGCGACATGCCAACACCATGCCCATTTTTTTTGACATTGCCATCATAAGATGGAACAGATCTTATATATGGAAGATCACTACCCCATGCGGAAGATGCGTTTATGGTTTTTCCACCAGCTGACGCAGAATAATATGCAGGTATAATCTTCAAATCATAAATCAAAACTAATCCTTTTGTGTCTTCAACCAATTGATTTGTCTTATGAGTCTCTGAAGATGCACCACCATATGCCTGATCTTCAGGGGTATCGTTCAAATCATAACCAAATTTTGCACGTTTCCCCAAATTTGCCAAAGCATAACTTCTTGCCGCAATCGCCTGAGCTTTCAAGGCCTCAGATTGCCAAGCAGGTGGCATTTCCGACGGTAAAACCCCTTTTATATAGTCTTCAATATCAACATTGTTTATGATAGTAAGTTTACCGTTTTTGTTTTGAATCATTAAAATTCCACGATACCATTTATTTTTTACACTTACAAAGCCTTCTTCCAAGGTTCTCAAAACAATATTATCGCTATCTATTTTGTAATATTTACCGTCATATTTTATGGCAATTTTATTTTTATAAGGTCTAATTTCATAGCCCTTCATTGCATCAACAGAGCAAACGCTTTTATTTGTATTCGCATCAATTATTACAGACTCAACACTTGCACCTATTCCAGCTTTATTAACATTAGTCTGCAGCCCTATTTTTATAGCATAAGAAGGGCTGAATAAACTCAACAAAAATACGGCAAAAAGCACAATAATCTTTTTCATAAAATTATTATAGCATAGCTACAACCGTATTTCTTAAGCCATTTGATTGATTTTATTACGTTTACCATAGTTTAATTCGGTTTTAACTTCTTTAGCCGCACTCTCACCTATTTCTTCACCAATTGCATAAGACGCAATAGAAGCCGCTACGAATAAAACACCATGAATAATAGCTCCCATTTTGGTATTTGTATTAAAGAATTTTGCGACTTTAGGATTTTTACATTGAGCTAAGGCTTTCAAAGCCACATTTGCAATTTTTTCACCAGCAAACATAGTCGCTAAAGCTGAAGTTTCCTTAATACCTGCACTTAATTTATCATCAGACATTGCAACTTTAATCACACCAGAAGCTGCAATCATAGGGTTTACGTGTTTTGTCGCCCAAGAAACACCTTTTACTGCATAATCAGCAGCTTTATTTGTTTTTGCCATATTCGTAAAAATATTTACTGCCGCATCAGTACCTTGAGCAACTGTTTTGTTGTATTTAGAAACTTCATTAATAACATTTAAACATTGTGCAGCAGCAACAGGAGCTCTGCCGATTTCACCATTTTGAGTTTTACCGACATTTCTATGCGCAAATATTAATGAAGAAATTACATTTGACATAAAATTACACACCTAAATCACTTTACACATTTATATAAAGTATTTTTTTTTGAACATTTTGCTATTTTGACAAAAAAACGTTACATTTGTTACAAAAAAAAGAGGGCATGCACCCTCTTAAGTTTATATTTTATGTTAATATTCCTAAAACCTTAGCAATATTCTAGAATTTTATAGGATAATCATCAGGTATTTTCCAACCATTTATTTCAATTAGTTTAGCGCAAAGTTTATGTGCTTTATCCGCACAGCCATATTCATTTGCACCATATTCACATGTTGTACTGTATAAAGCCCCTTCCTTTGTTCCATCCCAACAAGTATCATATGTTTTAAACACTCCATCCCAAAGAAGAAATCCAAATAAATTTTTACCATCTAATTTATATACAAAAGCATATTCCGCAGGAATAGAAAAATCTATTGAATTAATAGTTTCTTCACACTTTTTATATTCTGGACAAAATATTGTATGTCCACCATACAAAGTTATAAAACCAGATCCATCTAAAAGCGATACTAATATTCCATCAGGTAAAGTTTTTACAGAATTTGTTCTAAGATGTTTTGCAAGGTTTTTATTATACCATTCAAGAATTTTTTCACCTGATTTTTCATATGTAATATTCTCTGTTAAACCATCAACTGAAGCAAGTTGAACAGCTTGTTTCATTGAAGAATAAAATTTTAGCATTCTGCTTGTAATTAAATTCTTTTGATAATTTGCGGTCAAAGTCGGAATAGTCATTGCCGCAACGACACCAATAATTGCTAGGGTGATTAATACCTCTGCCAAAGTAAAGGCGGATTTTTGTGAAGTGATCAAGTGACTAGGTGACCAAGTGATCAAGTTCTTTACAGTTTTTTTCATAATTTTTTCCTTTCATTTTTTTATATGTACTACTGTTTTTTAAATTACTGTTCTTTACTCCCCTCCCTCGCTAGGGAGGGGCTGGGGGTGGGTGAGCTTTTATTATTGTTAATAATCACCCACCTAAATCCTCCCTAGCAAGGGAGAACTTGTTCCTTGAAATTTGTTTTTCACATAACAAAACAAGGTTGTACAAGATCTAATTCTTGTTAACAACCTTTCAAATTTTATATTAATAGATCCTGAAATAAATTCAGGATGACGGTACAATTTTGCACAAATCGCCAAAACCCAGACTACGAGAGCGTTTCTACCCCCCCCCTAAGGTCTTAAAGCTATATGTGGTTTGCTTTTTCATACTCTCTCCTTATTTGGTAAGTCGTTAAGTCTTTAAGACTAT
>SUTY01000074.1 GCA_015152455.1 Cyanobacteria bacterium SIG32 | reverse complement strand
AAATACTGATTATTTAACTATCATTCGCGAAATGGAAGATGGTTTTGTTGTAAGAATTGTACGTGATTTAGATGGATATACAGATGTAAAAACTGATTACTTAAGCAAAGAATTATTCGACAGCTGCATTAGAACTGGATATTTGGTCGCTGTTTCAGTCCCTTGCGCAGGCTTCTAATTTATATTTTATTGAATATTGCTTTTGCCTGCGCATCAAGTTTTAACGCTTGCGTTAAAACTTGTACATTGATTTTGTTTCACAGCGACCTCTGGCGCAATACTAGTTGGTTTATTATCGGACGTGTGTTTTTATTGCGCCTCTAGTTTTAAGCAAGCTTAAAACTAGTACGGGCAACGAGCTTCTGTACCATGCGCAGGCTTCTAATCATTTTTTTTAAAATATTGATTTTGCCTGCGCTCAAATTTTATGGCGCAATACTAGTTGTTTTGTTACCGAACGTGTGTTTTTATTGCGCCTCCAGATTTATGCTTTGCATAAATTTGTTACGTGAGTATTTTGTTTAAGTAATCTTTCTCATTAATTTTTTTTCAATTTTCAATTTTTTTTTCATTTTATTTAAAAATATTCTCATCAAAAATTTGTCAGATAAAAAATTTGGGTGTATAATTTTAATCAGGAAAGGGTATTCTTTCTAAATTAAAACAAATTTTTTCATACAATTAGGAGATTTAAATGAAAAAACTATTGGCAATTTTTTGTGTTTTAGCTGTATTTGCTTCAACTGCTGTTGCTGCTCCAAAAAAGAGCAAGGTAAAAGGATCTAAAATTGGTGTATCAATGCCAACAAAAGATTTACAGAGATGGAACCAAGACGGTGCTAACATGAAAGCTCAGCTTGAAGCTGCTGGTTACAAAGTAGATTTGCAATATGCTGCAAATGATATTCCTACTCAAGTTTCACAAATTGAAAACATGATTACAGGAAACTGTAAAGTTTTAGTTATTGCTGCAATCGATGGATCTGCATTGAAAAATCCACTTGAACAAGCTAAGAAAAAAGGTATTAAAGTTATTGCTTATGACCGTCTTATTATGAACACAGATGCTGTTTCATATTATGCAACATTCGATAACTACAAAGTTGGTACTATCCAAGGTGAATATCTTGTTGATAAATTAGGATTAAAAACAAGATCAAGTTCAGATCCTGTTTATATGGAATTGTTCACAGGTGATCCAGGTGATAACAATATCAACTTCTTCTTTGGTGGAGCTATGGATATTCTTAATCCATACATTGAATCTGGTGTAATTGTTGTTCCTTCAAAACAAACATCAAAAGCTCAATGTGCTACATTGAACTGGTCAACAGAAGAAGCACAAAAACGTATGGAAAACCTTATCACATCTAACGGTTATGGACCAAAAGGTGCAAAACTTGATGCTGTTTACTCTTCAAACGACTCTTGTGCAATGGGTATTACAAATGCTCTTATTTCTGCAGGATATACAAAAGATAACTTCCCACTTATTACTGGACAAGACTGTGATATTACATCTGTAAAAAACATGATTGCTGGAACACAAGCTATGTCTATCTTCAAAGATACACGTACACTTGCTGGAAAAGTAGTTGAAATGGTTGATGCTATCATTAAAGGTTCAGAACCACCAATTAATGATACAAAAACTTATGACAATGGAACAGGAATTATTCCTTCATTCCTTTGTGAACCAGTTTACGGTTCAATTGAAAACTACAAAGAATTGTTAGTTGATTCTGGATATTATACAGAAGATCAATTGAAATAAAAATTTTTATTGATAACAAAGGGGCTGTGATTTACATCCCCTTTGTTTATTTTTATTTATTTAGAGTTTATATATAACTCTAAAAACGGCCGAGTCAAGGGCTTGAACGAAGTGTCCCTTGACCGGACGTATTTGTGGATCGTCTTTTTTTTATTTGTTCCACATCAATTTGTAAATTCAAAAAATGAGGATTCCAATGGCAAATGTATTATTGGAAATGAAAAATATCACAAAAGTTTTCCCTGGTGTAAAAGCGCTTGAGAATGTAAATCTTGTAGTAGAAGAAGGGGAAATTCACGCTATTTGTGGTGAAAATGGTGCAGGTAAATCAACTTTGATGAAAGTTTTAAGTGGTATTTACGGATACGGGACTTATGATGGCGAAGTTGTATATGATGGTGATATTTGTAAATTTCAAAATATTAAAGATAGTGAAGAAAAAGGAATTGTAATTATTCACCAGGAATTGGCATTAGTACCGCTTCTTTCAATTGGAGAAAATATTTTCCTTGGAAATGAACGTGGATCTAAAGCAAAAATTAACTGGGCAGAAACTTTTGATAAAGCTGATGAACTTTTAAAAATTGTTGGTTTAAAAGAATCATCAAAAACATTAATAAAAGATATTGGTGTCGGAAAACAACAACTTGTTGAAATTGCGAAGGCAATTGGTAAAAACGTACGCCTTTTAATATTAGATGAACCTACAGCATCTTTAAATGATACTGAAGCAAAACATTTACTTGATTTGCTTTTAGAATTTAAAAAGCAAGGTATGACATCTATTATTATTTCTCATAAACTGAATGAAATTTCTTATGTTGCAGATAAAATTACTGTTATTAGAGACGGTCTTTCTATTACAACATTAGATAAAAATAAAGATAATTTTACAGAAGATACTATTATTTCTGCTATGGTTGGTAGAAGTTTAACAGATAGATTCCCAAAACGACAAAGCAATATTGGTGATGTTTGTTTTGAAGTAAAAAATTGGTGTGTTGATCATCCTATTTTTGAAGGAATTAAAGTTTGTGATAATATCAATTTTAATTTACGTAAAGGTGAAGTTTTAGGAATCAGTGGTCTTATGGGAGCTGGACGAACAGAACTTGCAATGAGTATTTTTGGTAAATCTTATGGTGTAAACATCAAAGGTCAAATATTCATGAATGGTAAAGAAGTTCAATTTCCTAATGTAAAATCGGCAATAAAAAATAAAATTGCCTATGTAACTGAAGATAGAAAAGGAAATGGATTAATTCTTTCTGAATCAATAAGTAAAAATACTACAGCTGCTAATTTAGAAAAAATTTCTAAGAATTATATTCTTGATTTTGACAAAGAAAAAGAATATTCAATTCAAATGGTAAAAGAAGTTCATACAAAATGTTCTTCTGTAGACGAAGCTGTAGAAAATCTTTCTGGTGGAAATATGCAAAAAGTTCTTTTAGGAAAATGGCTTTTTGCAGAACCTGATATTTTGATTCTTGATGAACCAACTCGTGGTATTGATGTTGGTGCTAAGTATGAAATTTACTGTATCATTAACGAAATGGTTGCAAAAGGAAAATCTGTAATTATGATTTCTTCTGAAATGCCCGAATTGTTGGGGATGTGTGATCGTATTTACGTTATGAATGAAGGTAAAATGATTGCTGAAATGGATGGCAAAGAAGCCACTCAAGAAAAAATTATGGCTGAAATTATTAATTCAGGAAAATAGAATAGAAAGTTGTGACGGAGGATATATGTCAGAAAATAAATCGCAAATTAAAAAGGTTTTAAAAGATAACACAATGCTTCTTGTACTAGTTGGTGTTATGCTTTTATTTCAAGTATTAATTCTTTTAACTGATCATGGTTCTTTATTTGCTCCTGCAAATATTACGAATATTATTAGACAAAACTCTTATGTAGTTATTCTTGCAACAGGTATGCTTTTGTGTATTCTAACAGGTGGTAACATCGATTTGTCTGTTGGATCTGTTGTTGCTTTAGTAGGTGCTGTTGCAGGTGTATTGATTGTTAATCTTGGATGGCCAATTTGGCTTTCTATTATTATTTGTTTGTTAGTTGGAACTCTTATTGGTGCTTTCCACGGTTTGTTTATTGCTTACATTCATATTCCACCATTTATTACAACTTTGGCTGGTATGCTTTTATGGCGTGGTGTTGCAACAATCATCTTGGATGGTCGTCCAATTTCACCATTCCCAGAAAAATATTTGAATCTTTTTGAAAGCTTTATTCCTGCAGGGGAAGATTCAAATGTATTTATGGTTACAATGATTCTTGCTGCAATTTGTTGTCTTGTTTATATTCTTGCAGAAATTTATAGTAGAGCAAACAAAAAGGCTAGAGGATATAATGTTTCTACAAAAGGTCAATTTATTTCAAAATTGGTAATTCTTTGTGCTGTAATTTTAATTATTGGACAATTCCTTGCAAGAGACCGTGGACTTCCTGTCGTATTAATTTTATTGTTTATTGTAATTGCAATTTATTCATATTTTACAAAAAATACAGTTCCAGGACGTTATTTGTATGCAATTGGTGGTAACGAAAAAGCTGCTAAACTTTCTGGTGTAAATACAGATAATGTTATGTTCTTTGCTTATACAAACATGGGATTCCTTTCTGCTGTTGCTGCATTAGTTTGTGTTGCTCGTTTGAATTCTGCACAACCAACTGCTGGTAACAGTTACGAAATGGATGCTATTGCATCTTGTTTTATAGGTGGTGCTTCGGCATACGGTGGAACAGGAACTGTAACAGGTGCTGTAATTGGTGCAATCTTCATGGGTGTATTAAACAATGGTATGTCAATTCTTGGTATTGATCAAAACTGGCAACGCGCTGTAAAAGGTTTGGTTCTTCTTGCTGCTGTAATCTTTGATGTTGTTTCAAAGAAAAAGAAATCAAGTAAATAATTTTTAATTTTTTTGTACTGCCGCACATTATAAAAAGTGCGGCTTTTTTTTTGTTTCAAAATCTAAAAAATGTTTTACAAACATTAAATGTCAATGTATAATTTTTTTATAATAAAATTCATCACTATGAGGTTTTTATGAAAAGAGTTAAGCGTGTTTCTTTGTTAATGAAGTTTATTATTGTTTTATTTATTATTTTTAATTTATCATGTTTTATTTCTTTGTCAGTTTTAAAAAGGACTGTAAGAAATAAAATTGTGCATAGTGAATATGATTCTCTAGATATTAAAGAGAAACTTGTTACAAACATTATTAATGAAGATGAAAAATCTTTATTAAGCTATGTGGAAGATATTCAGGCTCTTGCACCAATGTTTTATGATGAAGGTGAATTTAAGAGTTATATAAGAGAATATGCAAAGAATTTTGGATTATATAGCATTGCATTGTTAAAACCAGATTCAAATAACAATATATTCTTTTCAACAAGTTTTTCTATTTATAATCATGAATCAGAATTAAAAGCTATAAATTCTGCTAGAAAAAATAAGAATATGGTTGTAAAAACTGTTACTGATTCAGATTTACTTTTTACAGCAACAGGAATGGTGGAACTTTTTGAAGAAAATTTCATTTTACTTATTCAAAAGCGAATATCTGATAATGAATATATTTCTAGAATTGCAGAAGAAACAAATACTGGTATTACATTATTCATAAATGATGTTAGGGTTGCAACTAGTCATAAAGATGCAAATGGAAAATATCTATCTGGTAGATTTGAAAATCAAGAAGTTTTAGAACAAGTTTATAATAGGTCTGAAATTTTTTATGGCGAAGTAGATGTTGAAGGAACACTTTTCTTGTCAATTTACCGTCCTTATGTAACTGACGATCCAAGCAAAAAGGTAATGTTATTTGTAGGAACAGATATTCATCATGTGGATGAAAATTCAGATGCAATTATTATACAAATAAATATTGTAATTGTTGTTTGTTTGGTTGCAACAATTCTTTCCGTTTTATTCATGCTTAATTTCTTAATTCTGAGACCTATAAAATTAATGAAATCTACATTTGATAAAATCGTTTGCTCTGATGGAACAATTGATTTTTCTCAAGAAGTTTTAGTTCATACTCATGACGAGATTGGAGAAATGGAAAAAGCAATTGCCGAATTTGTATCAACACAACGTGATTTTATAAAATCTGTAAAAGACGCAACGAGCGTTTTAGGAAATTCAAGTTCAGATTTGGCTGCAAACTCACAGGAAACAGCGGGGGCTTCAACTCAAATTTCTGCCAATATTTCTAGTGTTCAAACTTCTGTAACAAAACAAAGTGAAGCATTATCTAGTGTACAAAATGTTTTAGAGACAAATATTCAAGAAATTCAAATGCTTGAACAATTAATTCAATCACAAACTTCTGGAATTGTAGAATCTTCTGCATCAATTGAACAAATGGTTGGTAATATTGCTTCTGTTTCAAAATCAATTTCTCAAATGTCTCAAGAATATACAAAACTTATGGAAATTACAGCTTCAACAAAAACTCGGCAAGATGAAGTGTATAAATTTGTGAAAAAAATGGCAGAACAGTCATTACATCTTACAGATACAAATGAAATTATCTCAAAAATTGCTTCTCAAACAAATTTATTAGCAATGAACGCTGCAATCGAGGCTGCTCACGCTGGTGAAGCAGGTAAAGGTTTTGCGGTAGTTGCAGATGAGATTCGTAAACTTGCTGAAAATTCTGCCCAACATTCAAAATCAATTCAACAGGAACTTGATGAACTTTCAACTATTATTACAGAAGTTGTAGATTCTACAGAGATTTCAAGACGAGAATTTAAAGAAATTTCGTCAAAAGTTGATACGACAAATGATCTTGTTTCAGAAATTAGCGACGCAATGAAAGAACAAGAAGAAGCAAGTAAACAAGTTTTGATTGCTCTAAAAGAAATGAATGAATCTTCAAGTACAGTTTCTGCAACTTCGAAGGATATGAGTGATCACGGTCTTGTTCTTCGTCAAGAAACAGAAAAATTAGAAACTATTGCTAATACAGTTCAATGTAGTATGGAGGAAATGAATGTTGGAATACAAGAGATTTCAACAGCAACAGTTGCCGTTTCTGAACTTTCTACAATTACAAAAGACAAAATTACTGATTTGGACAGTATTATGACAAAATTCAAAATTTAAGAATTACGAATTAAGAATTAAGAATTAAGAATTAAGAATTAAGGCGCGAAAACATTTTTCAAAAGTTTTTCGCGCCTTTTTTTTGACGTATGTTTTTTTTATTTTAATTCAAAATCGGCTAGGGCAGAACCATCACATGTTGCTGAATAAATACCTTTAAATCCTTCTATGTTTGCAAAACCGTTTTCGTCAGTTTTTACAACTAGGCTTGTGTGCCATTCTTTATGAATTAAATCATATAAAGCATTGTATGAAGGTTTTAAGCTGTTGTCTTTTCTAATCAATCCACTTGGAGCGTTGAGCCAAGCACCGTCTGCAAAATCCCAGTTTGTAATAGCTGTAACAAGCGGATGTTTTTCAAAAAGATTTTTGTACATTTTGCTTAATTCTTCTGCTTGCATTTGTTCAAGTTCTGGAGTTGCAGCGTCATCATCATAATGAGCATCTTGTAAATCGATAATTTTTGGATCTACGTTTGGACCTGCAACAATTGTGTTTTCTGTAAAGTGAATTGGAAGCCCAAAATGTTCAAAACGAGTAAGAGTTTCTTCAAGTTTTTCAATTCCCCAAACTCCATGATGTTGGTGTGATTGTAAGCCAATTGTGTTGATAGGAACTCCACTTTGTAAAAGTCCATCAATTAAAATTTCATAAGAAGTTGAAAGGTTAAAATCATTAATTAAGAAAGTTCCGTTTGGATTACAATCTTTTGCTGCATCAAAAACTTTTTTACAAAGTCCAATGCGCCCGTGTTCTTTACAAAGTCGTGTGATTGCATTGTCGTATTTGTCGTAAATCGGCATGATGACAACTTCGTTGATAACATCCCACATATCAATTAAACCTTTGAATTCGCCAACGTCTCTATAAATACGTGCAAGTTGTTTTTCTAAAATTGTTTTGTTATCATATTTTAAAAGCCATTCAGCACATCCTGTATGCCAGCAAAGTGGATGACCTTTTACAGTTGCATTAAAATCTTTTAATAATAAAGCTGCTTTTTTTAGATTTTCTGTGTTTGGTTTTCCTTCTTCTTTTTCAAATCCGCCCCAATAAAAAGGCAATGTTCCATAATTAAAAAGTTTTGCCCATTTTTCTGTTCTATCAATAAAATGAGCTTTTTTTTCTTCATCAGGAATACTAACTGCGGCTACAAAATCAAATGCACCACACCCAAATAAAAAGTCGTGTTTTTTTAATTCAACTTGAATATTTTGATTAGATAAAGGTTTTCCATCTTTTCCAACAAATTGGATTCTTTTACTAGCTTTTCGATGAGCTAAATCTGCCATAAATTTCCTCGTATTATAAGTTTATATAAAAAATTATGACATTGATTTATTAAAAATGTATTATAAAACTCTACAAAAATATTTATTTTAATTATTTATTCGTAGGATAAAATTAAACATATAAAATCAAAGAATTAATAAAAACAATTTATAATTGCTCCCAGTCACGTAGCTTGGTTCAAAACCGCTCGATAACTCGCTACACGCTGCTTGTGGTATAGAAACTATACAACCAGCCACTAGGTGGCTGCCACAAGCAGAGTGTTCCTATGATATTTGTCAATACCACAATACTCCTGATTCCATAATTTTACGATGCAAATTTCATAGCTTCATCTACAAGTTGAGAAATTGTAGGTGAAGGCCTTTT
>SUTY01000073.1 GCA_015152455.1 Cyanobacteria bacterium SIG32 | reverse complement strand
ATTACAACTATGAAAGGTATCAATGGAGCAGAAATAAAATGACTCCTGTACAATACAGAAGTCATTTATTACTTGCCTCTTGATCCACCCTTTTTTCTTTGTCTAGTTTTTAGGGTTCAGTTCAATTGAGCCTCTTTTTTTTATTTCTTTTGAGATTTGTCAGCAAGTTCACTATCTACTCTTAAAAATACGGGTTTGATATTTTCTTTTTCAATTAGTTTGCCAACTTTGATATTATTACAAATCAAATCATCTAATTTAGTTGTGATATCAAATGATAATTGTTTTGCCATTTCACGAGCAATGTTTGGACAATATGGATAAATAAGTGCTGAAACTATACACATAATTTCAAGAACTGTAACCAAAACTTGTCCACATTCTGTCCATTTTTCTTCTTTTGCTAGAGTCCAAGGTGCATTGTCTGTAACAAATTTATTTGTCATATCAACAACAGAAATAATTTCTTGTGCAGCTTCTTGGATTTCAAAATGGTTGAAATGGTTTTCAACAATTTTAACTGCGCCTAACGCTTTTTTTAGTAGAGATTCTGAAACAAGTTCAGAATGACATTTTTCTATAAATTCAGGTTTAACTTCACCATCAAAGTATTTTACAAGCATTGAAAGGGTTCTGTTTAATAAGTTACCCATACTATTTGCAAGGTGTGCGTTAACTTTTTCTTTGAAATCATCATCAGAATAATTACCGTCACGACCGCAAGGTGCTGAAGTTGCCATATAATATCTGAACGCATCAGGATATTCAAGTTCAAAATTTTCCAAAACTGAAGTTGGAGAAATTACGTTGCCTAAAGATTTTGACATTTTTGATTCGTCAATTGTAATCCAACCGTGTGCAAAAATGTGTTTTGGCAATGGTAAATCCAATGCTAATAAAAATGCCGGCCAATAAATACTATGGAATTTCAAAATGTCTTTTCCAATTACATGAACATCTGCAGGCCATAATTTTTTATATTGTTCAGATGGATTTTCTGTATCATAACAAATTGCTGTAATATAGTTTGATAGTGCATCAATCCATACATAAATTACTTGATCTGGGTCATCAAGAACATCAATACCCCATTCAACGTTAGTTTTTGCACGGGATACAGAAATATCTTGAATATCTTCTAACTGATTTATAACTTCATTTGCTCTGAAAGCAGGAACGATAAAATCAGGGTTTTCTTTGATATGTTTAATGATTGCATCTTTGTATTTTGTTAGTTTGAAGAAATAGTTTTCTTCTCTTACAAGTTCAGGTTTTTTCAAGTGATCAGGGCAAAGACCGTCTTCTGTCAAATCTTTTTCGTTCAAAAAGCATTCGCAACCTGAGCAGTACAAACCTTCATATGCGTGTTTATAAATATCACCTTTTTCAACAAGTTTTTTAAAGATTTTTTGAACTGTTTTTTCGTGATATTCATTAGTAGTTCTGATAAATTTGTTATAATCAACGTCCAATGCTTTCCAAGCATCTTGGAATTTTTTAGCATTCATATCGCAAAGTTCTTTTGGTGTCATACCTTGTTCTTTTGCGGTTTTTTGAATTTTAATGCCGTGTTCGTCAGTACCAGTCAAAAAGAAAACTTCTGTTCTTTGTGAATAATGTCTTGCGATAATATCAGTTAAAATCTTTTCGTAAGCGTGTCCAATATGCGGAGCGCCATTTACATAATCAATTGCTGTTGTTAAGTAATATTTTTCCATTTAATTTCCCTCTTTTTGGCTAAATTATATCACAAAAAAGTTACAAAACTTCTTAAAATAGCAATTTTTATACAAAAATTCACTTTATATAAATAAGTAAAAGGAGTGTTATTATGTCTTGGATTGCAGATTTAGATATGTGTGCGTCAGCAGGAATACTTGAATTTGATGCACCTGCTTATATTCATGGTACAAAACCCAGATATTATGGGCATCCTGATTTCCCAACAATCCCAGGTGAATTGCCTCCGATTAAAGAACAACCTAAAAAGGATGAATTTAAGCCATCTGGCGATCCTGCATTCAACAATCCTAAGTGGAAAAAATGGTTATTTGGCGCATTAGTTATTGGCGCAGCTGCTTTTGGCTTGTATAAAATTCCTGCAATTAAAAATAAATTATCTTCAATAAATTTGGGTGGATTAAAAAATATTCCATCTCAAATTTGGGATGGTATCAAATCCGGATGGAATAAATTTGTTGGATTATTTAAAAAAGGTCCAACACCGACACCTTAGAACGCATCAGTTTTAATTGGATTTTTAAATTTAGTGATATTGCCTTGGAATAATAATTTGACTGTTCCAACAGGGCCGTTTCTGTGTTTTGCAATAATGATTTCAGATTCGCCTTTTGCAGCCGCTTTTGTTACTTCTTCGTCTTCTTCACCTTTTTTGTAGTATTCATCACGATAAATAAACATAACGATATCGGCGTCTTGTTCGATCGCACCTGATTCTCTCAAGTCTGAAAGCATTGGGCGTTTGTCTGTTCTTGATTCAACTGCACGAGATAACTGTGAAAGTGCAATTACAGGAACATCAAGTTCACGAGCAAGAGTTTTTAAGCCACGAGATATTGCTGAAATTTGTTGCATACGATCTTCTCTGCCAGAACTTTCCATTAATTGTAAGTAGTCGATTACAATTAAGCCTAAATCTTTTTGCTCCATTTTTAAACGACGACATTTAGCTCTTATGTCTGTTAAAGTACAACCGCTTGTATCATCAATAAATATAGGAGCTTGAGTAAAATCGTTCATTGCACTCATTAATTTGTCCCAATCTTTTGATTGCATGTTCCCTGTTTTTAAACGTTGTGTATCAACTTCAGCATGTGAGCATAGCATACGTTGCATTAATTGTTCTTTTGACATTTCAAGTGAGAATATAGCAACAGGAACTTTTTCTTTGATTGCAACGTTTTGTGCAATATTTAGTGCAAAAGCAGTTTTTCCCATAGAAGGACGGGCTGCCAAAATAATTAAATCTGATTTTTGTAAGCCATTTGTCATTGTGTCCAGTTCATAGAAATCAGTTCTTGTGCCAAGAAGTTCGTCTTTGTGTTCATAGCGATATTCAATCTTTTCATAAGTTGCCATTACTATATCTTTAACATGGCTTAAATCAGAAGTTGCTTTCTTTGAAGCAATGTCAAAAATCAGTTTTTCCGCACCTTCTAAGGATTCATCAACAGGGTTTAGATCGTATCCAAAAGATACTATTTCACTCCCTGCGTTAATTAAAGCTCTTTTAATTGCTTTTTCTTGAATAATTCTTGCATAATAATCAACGTTGGAAGTTGTAATTGTTTTATAGCTCAAATCATTGATAAATGCACGTCCACCAACCGTTTCGAGCTGAGAATTATAACTCAAAACATCTGAAACTGATACAAGGTCGATTCTTTCATTAGTATTAAACAGTTGAAGCATTGCTTCATATACATATCTATGAGCAGGCTTGTAAAAACTTGTTGGTTTTAAAGTTTCAACTACCTTTGTGATAACTTCTGGATTTACTAATATAGCGCCTAATACGGCTTCTTCCGCTTCAATATTTTGAGGTAACAAATTACCTTGATTATTTTTTTCTCTAACTGCTGGCATGATTTCTCCTTTCGTTCATGATATAAAAAACTTACAAAAACATGAACATGGAAAATCAAATTATGTTGAAAAAATTAACAAAACTTTTAATAGAGCAAAAATTAGTTATATCTACTGCAGAATCTTGTACAGGAGGGCTTGTAAGTTCAATGTTGACAGATGTTTCAGGAAGTTCAGCATTTGTCAAAATGAATTTTGTAACTTATTCAAATGAAGCAAAACAAGAAATTCTGGGGGTAAAGGCTGAAACGCTGGAGAATTTTGGTGCCGTGAGCGAAGAATGTGCAAGCGAGATGGCGGAAGGGCTAATGCAAAAAACAGGTTGCGATATTGCACTTTGCACAACAGGGATTGCAGGTCCGACAGGTGGAACAGAGGAAAAGCCTGTAGGATTGTGTTATATTGCATGCCGATTTAAAGGGCAAACGATTGTTAAAAAAATCATTGAAAATCCACATCTTGAAAGATGTTTAATGAAGCAAAAATTTGCAGAACGTGCTATTAATTTAGCTTATGAAACTCTAAGCAATAAGTAGTTCGGCAATAATTTCAGGATGTTCTTTTATCAATTGTTCCGCAAAAACGTCTGTATCTATTTGAGTAATTACAATAGACATTAAGTCATTTGGAAGTTCCTGAAGCATTTTCAATAAATGTTCTTCTTCAATAACATGCATCGCTTTAACAATTTCAGGTTTTTGCTTTTCTTTATTAATCATATCTGTGTATGCATTTGGATCAAATAATTGGTATAGTTTAGGATCTTGTTTTACTAAAGATAAAACAAGTTGTTGTTTTTGGGTTGGTTGTAGATTAGTTAGAGCATCATTGTATTCAAGCGGATTGAATTGACCAACTTGTTTAACCATATCGATTGTGTCCATATCTTCGCAAGTCTTGCCAGTAATGCTTTCAATTATTTGAGCCAAATACTGAGGCGGAATTGATTTCAAATGTTCTAACATTTTATTTTTGTCTATTTCTGTACTTGTTAAAAGTTTGTCCAATTGATCTTCTGGCATTAATTGAATAACTTCTTCTTGTGAAAATAATTCAAGAACAGTTTTAACTAATTGCTCAGGAGGAAGTTCTTCAAGCATTTTAAGTAATTTATCTTGAGTAAAATAATTCAAACCTTGGACCAAATCATTTTTTTCCATAAGAGGTAAGAAACTTTCTAACTGTTTTTCATCCATGCCTCTTAAAATCATAAGTTTATTATCAGGATTAGCTAATTGAAAAAGTTCAATTAATAAGTTTGGATTTGATAATAATTCATTTGCTAATTCTATTGCAAGTTGGTTTCCGGCAGCAGCTTCAGCTTCAAGAATTTGATCAACAGTGCGCCCTTGATACATTTGAAGTTTTTCGGCTGATAAATTCAGACGATTCTGCAAATACATTATGTTGGAATCAATTACAATAGCCATAGTTAGTCCTCGATATATATAATAACGTTTTTTGGGTATTTGTATTTCGAAGATTAAGTAATTTGTAACGTTTCTTAATAAATAAAATCAAGAATTGACTTTGCGGAGAAAAAGTGGTATTATCTCCGTATAATTTGCGGAGAAAAAATGAAATACATATACCAAAATACTGATTGGCACTCGTTTAGGTGGTGCGGAGAAAAAATAAATAATTTATTACTTGATATCCAAAAAGCTCAAGGTTATTTATTTGGCAAAATGGACGTGCTTGGATTTGAGGTAAAAAATAATGCATCATTAAATATTATTACTGAAAACATTATAAAATCTTCTGAAATCGAAGGAGAAATACTTAATAAAGAACAGGTTCATTCCTCTGTTGCACGCAAATTAGGATTGGATTTTAACCCTGATATTTCTGTTGGACGAAATATCGAAGGTGTTGTTGATATGATGTTCGACGCAACACAAAATTATGACAAACCAATTACACACGATCGTTTGTTTGGTTGGCACGCATCACTTTTCCCAACCGGTTATAGTGGTATGTATAAAATTGAAGTTGGGCAATATCGCTCTGGTAAAAATGGACCTATGAAAGTTGTATCAGGTTCAATTGTAAGAGAAAAGGTTCATTATGAAGCCCCAGATGCTCAATATTTGCATTCAGAAATGAATGAATTAATAAATTATATCAATAATGATGATACAAATCTCTTGATTAAAGCTGCTATTGTACATTTGTGGTTTGTAATACTTCACCCATTTGAAGATGGGAATGGTCGTATTGCAAGGGCATTAACGGATATGGTTTTAGCAAAAAATGATAATAGTTCATACAGATTTTATTCTATGTCATCACAAATTCAAAAAAACAGAAAAGCCTATTATGATGTTTTAGAAAAAACTCAAAAAGGTTCAATGGATGTAACCACTTGGGTTGAGTGGTTTTTAGAAAATTTGTTAATTGCAGTTAATTCAAGTGATATTATTTTGCAAAAAGTATTAAAACGTGCTGAATTTTGGCAAAAAAATATTAATGTAACTTTCAATGATCGCCAGAGAAAAGTTTTGTATCGTTTTATGGATGATTTTGAAGGAAATCTCACGACTACAAAATGGGCTAAAATATGTAATTGTTCACAAGACACCGCAACAAGAGATATTACGGATTTAATTGATAAAAAAATCCTCAAAAAAGCAGGTACAGGTCGAAGCACTCATTATTTATTGAAGTAGTTTTAAAGCGAAAAAATGTTTTATGTTAGAATAAAAATGATTTTGACAAAATACAAGAGGTAAATTATGAAAAAAGTTTTGATATTATCAGGTAGCCCAAGAAAAGGCGGAAATTCAGATACGCTTTGCGACGAGTTTATGAAAGGTGCTATTGAAGCCGGAAACGAGGTTGAAAAAATATTCGTTGCAGGGAAGAATATCGGCTATTGCAAGGCTTGCTACGCTTGCAAAGACACAGGAGTTTGCGTAATTAAAGACGATATGGCTGAAGTTTTGCAAAAAATGCTTGATGCTGATGTAATTGTGCTTTCCAGCCCTGTTTATTTCTATTCGATTTCTGCACAATTAAAGGCTGTGATTGATAGAACTGTCGCTCGTTGGTTAGAGTTTAGGGATAAAGAATTTTATTATATTATGACTGCGGCAGAAGATGAAAAACACACAATGGATTGCACTTTAGAGTGTTTTAGAGGCTTGGCTGCGTGCCTTGAAGGTTCAAAAGAGATGGGCGTAATCTACGCAAAAGGAGTTTACGAACGTGGCGAAATTAATGGCACAAAGTTTATGACAGAAGCCTACGAAATGGGTAAGGGTGTTTAAAAGCCTTTTAAAAGCAATTTAAAAAGCGTTTAAAAGATGTTTAAAAATTACTCATCAATGCTTTCAGGATAATTTATAAAAAATGCATTAACTTGGTCTGCATCACGACGAAGATTTTTCACGATTGGTGCGAGGTTATAAAGTTCTTCATATTCCTTTTGTGATGAGCAAAAATAATCAATAACAACTGCTGTATTGTAGATATTTTCAGCATATCGTTCTAACTACTTAAAATCTTTTCTTTTGATAACAAATCTTTCTTCCATACACAACCTCCTTTTCGGTTGTGTCATTCATCACTTAGAGGCAGCTAGAAGTCAAGTTAAAAATTATTGAATGGCATTATATATTTCTAATTTTAATTCTTCATTATAATTGTATGTACCATCCATAATTGATGTCATAATTTTATGTAATAATTCTTTTGAGATTTTCCCTGAAGCAACTTCGTAACTTATATTTTCAGTTATTACAAAAAAATCTTTAGCAACAGCCATATATCCATTTAATAATAAAAAATGAGCAGACAAAGTTATCGCAATTCTTTTATTACCGTCTTCAAAACAATGAAATTTACAGGCACAAAAAAATAAATGTGTTAATTTATCAATAAAAGTAGGATAATAATCATCATTTTTTATGTGTTCAAGAACACTCTCTAATTGTCCAATGTTTAATTGTCCATCTAAACCACCACCACTATACTGAATAGTTTTCTTGTGGGTTTCAATAGCTTGTTCGATAGTTATATATTGAATATACATTAACTACGTTCCTTTAATCTTTTAAGAACATCCTGATTTTCCAGCATTAATTTTTCCAATTCATCTCCTGTTGCTCCTAAAAACTTCTGATACTCATCTTTATCCAAGGGTTGAATATATTCAGCTAATTGATAATGAAAGGCCTCCCGTAAAGCCATATCTCTACTCGCCATCTTTGTTCTGCCTCTTTGGATAAGAGGTTTCCAAAGTGCCATTTGTTCAAATTCTTTTAAAATATTTTCAACTTCTTTTACCGACAAAATACGGTTGAGTTTTTCATATTCTTTTTTTATTTCGTCTGCTAAACCGGTTTCGTAAGCCGCAATTATATCAAGAATTTCACTATAAAAAGTATCTCTAATTTTATCACTTTCTTTTAAGTCTAATATTTTTTTATACTCTATAGCTTTTTCTTTAAATATGCTAACATAAATCAAATCTGTAAAATGAGCATATTTAAACTTGTTATCCTCAACGTAATTTTTCAATGCATCAGTAAATTGCCTTCTATAATTTTCTTCCTGTATAGAGGCAAAAACGAAATCTTTGTCCCGTTGATTTATATATTTAGTTCCCCCACCTGTTTTTCTATTTATTAAATCAATTACTATATCTAACATCATTTGCCTTAAAGCTCTTGCTTTTTCACTATCAGAAAGAAGCATTGCGATATTTAAAAAAGCCTTAAAATCAAATAAGCCAAGTTGAGTAGTTTTGGTAGGGACATTAATGTCCTTACCAAAATCTTCAATAAATTCTTTTAATTTTTTACCCCTAAGAACTTCATAGCCATTGGTTGTCAGCTCTTCAACATTTTGTTCAATATATCTGCTTATGGTTCTTATATCGACACCAAAAAATTCTGCAGTCATTTCTTTTGTGACATACATTTTATCATTCCAACATATTCCCTCGACTCCAGATTTTTCTTGAATTTCTGTAATTGCGATTTCATTATTTAAAATATTTTGTCGATCTATTCTTGAATTTGTTAAATCTTTAGACATATTAACCTCTTATATTTCCATTATATTATCTGTCCAGAGTTCACATTGAGTCATTACTGTTTGCAATGCATCTTCTTGTTTTTCTGGTGGATAATTATATTTTTTCAATAATCTTTTTATACTTTTTCTCATTAAAGCTCTAGCTGATTCTTTTTTCTGCCAGTCAA
>SUTY01000072.1 GCA_015152455.1 Cyanobacteria bacterium SIG32 | reverse complement strand
TCTTAAAGCCAGTCATAGCTTCACTTTTTAACATAATACGATCTCCTATTCTGTTGGATCTTCCAACCTTAAAATATATTACTTGATCACTTGGTCACTAAAACCTTGATCACTTCTTATCCTACCACTTTTTTTCAAACATGTTAATATCTTTAGAAAACTTAATAATGTAGCAAAAAAATAATATACAAGGTTTTAGAATAGTGTTATGAGAATTAGTAGTGTTTCAAACATCAGTTATACTTCTAACTGGGAAAAGAAAAATCCTTATTTGATTACGGCATCTGCTCCTAAAAAAGCCGAACACGGAATGTCATTTAAAGAGAACAGATTAGAGTACATAGGCGGATTTCTTGCGCTGGTTTCCGCAGGGATAGCACTATCAAAATTTCTAACACGAAACAAAGTCCCTAAAGATGTTGTTGAAATTGCTGACAAAGCCGTTGGATTTAATAGAATTAAAGGTTGTCCTAGAACTATTGCACAAGTAAAAGAAGCCATTCTTTATCCTATGATGTCGGTTATGCACGGTGAAAAACGACCACTTAGAGGGGATTTCAAAACAGGGTTAATCGTAGGCTGCAAACACCAAGACAAAGTAGAAGACTTTGTTGCAGGATTTATGGAACATTGCAAAGAACTCCGCATACATTGCGTTGAATTAAAATCTCCTAAAAAGACAAACAGACTAAAAGAAGTTCATAAAGCCCTGGACAAAGCCATTGCATATCACAATGCAACAGGTGAATGTGTCGTTGTTAATATTGGAGATTTAGCAGCGGTAAGTAACCACAACGTCGCAAAAACAAATTATTCTTCAAGACTGGAAGAAAGATTAGCACTTATGCCAAAAGGTGTACTTTGGACTGCATACACAACAAAAGCAGATAATTTACCGTATTTTTACAATAATATCCCAACTCTTTGCGTAAAGATTTAATTTTAATTATTTCCATGATATAATAAAATTAGCCGTGCTCCACGGGGAATTGCAATCTCTCGACCCGAAGCCTATGCGGGGTGCAGAGCCTGTTGTGAGGGCTTGTGGTGTATAGCGGATATAAATAAAATTGTTGACGTTTAAAGGTATTGTGGCATAAGCTGTCGAACCGTGTCAGGATGGAAACATAGCAGCACTAAGGCAATCCTTATGGGTATGATATTTTTAAAAAGAGGTTTTGTTTATTGAAGTTATGTATTACAAATTCGATAGACAGTGGCACGGTTTATTTTAAAGGATAGCAATGGGGAAATTTTTTGTATTAAACGCTGATGACTTTGGTTTAAGTAAAGAACACAACAAGGCTGTGCTCGAGGGATACAACAATGGTTTTCTAACATCAGTAAGCCTATTAGCTAACGGAGATGCTTTTTCGGCAGCAGTAAACGATATTCTGCCGGAATGTCCAAATCTTAGTGTTGGAGTTCATTTAAACATTACATGTGGTAAATCACTTACTAACTGCAACTTACTAACAAATCAAAATAGATTATTCAATGGTGGATTTTTATATTTTTTCATAAATTCAACTCGTAAAGAATTTGTAAAACAACTTGAAAAAGAATTTCGTGCGCAAATAGAAAAAGTTAAACAATATTCCTCAATAGACCATATAGATTCACACGATCACATACATTCAATTCCTGAAATTTTTAAATTGGTGGCAAAATTAGCAAAAGAATACCAAATACCATATGTAAGAACACATTACGAAGAAATTTATTTTGTTCCAGAATTTTGCAAACATCTTAATTTTAAATTTCCATTTAATTTGATTAAAGTTTTATTTTTAAATCTAGTAACAAAAGAAAATAAAAAAACAATACAAGAACAAGGATTAAAGACAAATGACTACGCTTCAGGATTGGAATATGCAGGAATGCTTGATGCTGAAGTTGCTGAATTTGGCTTAAAAGCAATAACTGATGACAATTGTGTAGTTGAAGCAATTATAAACCCTTATTACTCAAACTTAATAAAAAATTCACAAACAACTGAATTCACTTTAACTCAAGACAGAAAACTTGAAGATACAGTCAACAGACAAGGATTTGAAATCACTAATTACAAGAAAATAATATAATGAAAAGTTATCTTACATCTCTTTTTATTTTAATAGTGTTAATTGTGTTCACAATTTTTATACACATTCAAAAATCTACCAACATAGTTATGGGAATAGTTAATCCTACAACTTTGCAGATTGATATTAACGCAAACTCTATCATTGATGATGATGAAATCATTTGCATACCTGATATAGAAAGTCCTTCTCTTGACTTACAAACAGAAAATATCACATTGGCTTATTTAGCCGACGAATATGCCAGAAATTTATTATATTTAAAACCTGTAAAAATAAAACTCAATGGCGTTATTAGACCTGATTGCAGAGAAGCAGAAGTTTTTATAGACGGAGAAAAATATTCCGATAAATTGTACAATGCAGGTTTTGCAAGTAAAAACAACATTTTTAAAGAAAACAAACAAGCTATCCATCTTAAAGATGCTGAAAAACTAAACTTAAGGATATTGAATCTTAAAAGTTTTAAATATCACAAACTTGACTGTGAATATGGAATTCAAAGTTCAGACTACATTATTACTCCGCAAAGACAACTTCCAAAAGAAGCACAGGCATGCAAATTTTGTCATACAGGGAAACACAAACATTCCAATCAAATAACTGAAATTCCAAAAATCGATCTTTCCAACCAATCTATAAAATTAATTTTACCAGATTACACAAAACAGTTGACACCTTCCACATTGTGTACTTCTGAACATTGCTCAAGCATATTACAAGAAATAGAAAACGCACAATCTTCAATTGATATGGCTGTATATGGTTGGAGTAACATTCCTGAACTATACAACGCCTTAGAAAAAGCAAAAAATCGAGGAGTAAAACTTCGAGTAGTTTATGATGAAACTTCAACTCAAAAATACTATTACAAGGATACCTTAAATTTAGTACGACTTGCCGATATAACAAAATCTGATAAAAACATAAATTCATCTGCATTAACAGATCAATTAATGCACAATAAATTTATAATAATCGACAAATCAACTGTAATTACAGGTTCTATGAACTTCAGCACTACAGGATTATCAGGATTTAACGCAAATGACATCTGGATAATAAATTCAAAAGATATCGCTGAATTATACACAAACGAATTTGAACAAATGCTTTCAGGAAAATTTCATAACGAAAAACAATCTATAATACAAAATAGAGAATTTCAAATACAAGATAGCAAAATCGAAGTATATTTTTCTCCAAAAGATCATAACTCAAATAAAATTATACCTTTGATTAATTCAGCCAAAAACTATATTTATATCCCAACATTTTTAATCACTCACAAAAAGATTTCCGACGCACTAATCGGTGCCAAACAACGTGGCGTTGATATTAAAATTATAATTGATGCAAACAGTTCCAGTACAAGAAACACTAAACATGCATTGTTAAGAGCAAATGGAATAGCTTTAAAAACAGAAAATTTTGCTGGGAAAATGCACTCAAAAACTATGATAATTGATGATAAATACATTATTTCTGGTTCAATGAATTTTTCAAATAGTGGCGAAAACAAAAATGACGAAAATTTAATCATTATACAAAATTCTAAATTAGCAACATATTATAAAGAATTTTTCCTATACATATGGAACAAAATTCCTCAAATTTGGCTAACACAAAATGTACGTCCTGAAAGTGTTGACTCTATAGGATCTTGTTTCGACGGAATTGATAATGATTTTGACGGACTTATTGACAAAAAAGACAACGGCTGCAATTAATCATTGTTGATAATGATACCTTCAACTTTTTTATTATCCTGCAAACTATTATCCAAACTTCTAACAAGTTCAGCAGCAGTATTTGCAGTATAAAATTTTCCACTTGTAACCATTGCAGTACATTCTAATTGCGCAAGATCCTCTTCATCCTGAACATTAAATGCAATAACATCAATATGAATATCTTTTCTGACAGTTATTAATTCCATTACATAATCGCAAGGACTTTCGTCACAATTTTCACCACCATCAGTTAGCAAAATAATTCTCTTATTACCCCTCACCCCTAAAAAATCTTTTTTAACCGCTTGCTTAAGAGAATAAGTTATAGGAGTCATCCCTCTTGGATTAAGCCTACCTAGTGCATCAATAATATTCACAGAATTTGAAGAAGCTATCGGAACCATTAATGTAGAAGCCTTACAGGCATCAAACGCTGTAATACCACCTTTATGTCCATAAACTCTTAATCCTAGCTGAGTATTTGAATCAATTTTTGAAATAATACTCCGCAAGGTATCTAACATAACATCAACTTTTCTTTCATTATTCAAGTACTCTGTCATACTATTTGAAAAATCTACTATAAATAATATCTTATCTGCTCCCTCAGATTTTAAACGGAAATTTTGTGGTGAATACAGGTTATATTCATTAGCACATACAGGTGAAAATAAAAATACAAATGTTAGAATTAAAAAAATCATACTATATTATTAGATAAACTGACTGTAAAACATTTCACTAACAAACTAATACAATTGACCTTTATTTTTTATTGCAATATTATAATAATATTATGAATAACGATTTAATTAAACAGACAGAAAATGAACTCAAAAAACAATTTGAATTGATAGATGAGATAAGAGATTTTAACCAAGAAAAAGTATTAAACGCTTTTATTGAAAATAAAGTCGCTCCTGAGCATTTTTACACAGTGTCAGGATATGGACACGACGATTTAGGACGAGAAATTTTAGACAAAGTTTTTGCTGATGTATTAAGGGCAGAAAAAGCTCTCGTTAGAGTTCACTTCGCATCAGGAACTCACACCCTTGCTTGCGCATTATTCGGCAATCTAAGACCAGGAAACAAACTTGTTTCTGTTGTCGGCAAACCATATGACACAATGTGCGAAGTTATCGGAATTGCAGGAGATGATGAAACTAAAGAGGATTCCCTAATCGCTCACGGAGTTCTGTATGATGAAGTTCCGCTAAAAAATGATGCCGTTGACTTGGACGGAATTAAAAATATAATTGATGAAACAGTTACAATGGTTTTAATTCAACGCTCAAAAGGCTACTCTACACGCAAATCTCTAACAGTTGAAGAAATTGGTAATATTTGTCAGATAGTGAAAAGTAAAAACCCAGACTGTATATGCTTTGTTGATAATTGCTATGGAGAATTTGTCGATACAAAAGAACCTTTAGAAGTTGGCGCCGACCTGATCGCAGGTTCTTTAATAAAAAATATTGGCGGAGGCATTGTTGAAGCTGGCGGATACATAGCAGGTAAAGCAAAACTCGTAGATAAATCAGCTAATCGCTTAACCGCTCCGGGAATAGGTTGCGAAGGTGGTGCTATGTTCAATCAACATAGACTTATTTTTCAGGGATTATTTATGGCACCGTCTGTTGTATCAGAAGCACTTAAAGGCGCAGTTTTAGCATCAAAAGTATTTGAAAAAATTGGCTTTGATACATACCCTAAATACGACGAACAACGCTCTGATATTATCCAAAATATAATATTTAACGCACCTGAGCCATTGGAACACTTCTGTAGAACTATTCAATCACTTTCACCAGTAAATGGCTACGTAACTCCAATACCAGAGCATATCCCTGGTTATGAAGACAAAGTCATTATGGCTGGTGGGACTTTTATTGAAGGCTCAACAATAGAATTGTCCGCTGATGGACCAATCCGTCCACCATATGTTGCCTACATGCAAGGTGGACTTAATTATGCACATGTAAAAATAGCCTTAAAACACATATTAAACAAATATTGTTAAGTTTTTTAAATTCCGAAAGTAGCTAAAAATAACTAATTCGCAAGGATTAGTTATTTTTTTTAGCAAATACTTTTGTATTAGAAAATTTTGTGTTAAACTGTTAGAGGACTCAAGAAAAGAGTGTTTAATATGTTTATTACTATAAGAGGAAAGGTTTAGAATATGACATTACCAAACGTAGCATATTTTTCAATGGAAATCGCTATGGATCAATCTTTAAGCACATATTCAGGCGGTTTGGGATTTTTAGCTGGTTCACACATGTTATCAGCTGGTTATTTACAATTACCTATGGTTGGGGTAACAATGTTATGGTCATATGGATATTATGATCAACGTATTGACCAAAAAGGACAAGTTGAAGTTGCCTATATCAGAAAATATTATGACTTTTTAACAGATATCGGTGTTACAACTGAAGTTGAAATTTTTGGAGAAAAAGTTAAAGTTAAAGCATTAAAAGTAGAGCCTGAATTATTTGGCACATGTCCTGTTTACCTACTAACAACTGACATTGACGGTAACAGTGAATGGGCAAAAAGCATTTCTTACAAGCTATACGACGGTAACGAAAAAATAAGAGTAGCACAAGAAACAGTTCTTGGTGTTGCTGGTGTAAGAATTCTTCAAAAAGTAGGATACAACTTTGACGTAATTCACATGAATGAAGGTCATGCACTTCCTGCTGCATTTGAATTATTAAGACAATACAACGGCAATTTAGAAGCAGTAAAAAGAAAAACTGTATTCACAACTCACACACCTGTTGCAGCAGGTAATGAAGTTCACTGGGTTGACACACTTCTTGAAGGCGGTTTCTTCGCTGGTTGCGACAGAGAAACTGCAGTTAGTTTAGGTGGCGAAAACTTCTCACTTACAGTTGCAGCATTAAGAATGTCTAGAATTGCAAACGCAGTATCTCAACTTCACGGTTTAGTAGCTAACAAAATGTGGGAATGGGTTGATGGCAGATGTCCTATCAGAGCAATCACAAATGCTGTTAACTTACACTACTGGCAAGATGACAGAATTGCAGCAGCAAAAACTGCAGAAGATTTGTTAAATGTAAAACGTCAAATGAAAGAAGAATTGTTCAAATACGTTGCTAACGTTGCAGGTAAAAGATTCAATCCTGATGTGTTAACAATCACTTGGGCAAGAAGATTTGCAGACTACAAACGTGCTTGGTTAATATTAATGAACAAAGACCGCATTCAAAAATTACTTGATGAAAATAAAGTTCAAATTATTTTCGCTGGTAAATTCCATCCAGATGATGTAATGGGTAAAGAAATGTTCAATAAACTTCTTAACCGCTCACATAGCTTGAAAAACGTAGTTGTGCTACCAGGATATGAACTTGAATTGTCTGGTATGTTAAAACGTGGTTCAGATATTTGGTTGAACACACCACTTAGACCATTTGAAGCATCTGGTACTTCTGGTATGTCTGCTAATATGAATGGTACACTTCACCTATCAATATTTGATGGTTGGACTGTAGAAGGTACATTCCACGGAATCAACGGTTACACTGTTGAATACCCTGAATTGGATGACGAAATGCCTTGGGAAGATCGCCACTGGAAAGATCACGAATGTGTAATGGATATTCTGGAAAAACAAATTATCCCTACATACTACGAAAACAAACAAGAATGGGCTAGATTAATGCGCCAAGCTATCAGAACTTCTGAAGCATATTTCAACTCTGACAGAATGGTTGTTGAATATTACAACAGATTGTATAAACCAATCGCTCACGACGATTCTAGCACAGGTTCTGATAAAAAAGAAATGAAAATTTCTGAAACTCCAACCTTTGATGCTTGGACATTCTCAAATATTAAATAATAATATTTAATATAAATAAAATACAAAAAAGCAATGATGAAAATCGTTGCTTTTTTTGTGCAAGTTGACAATCAAAAAGTTATCATTAAATATTCTTTCAAAAGGTTACTTTTAAAATTCCTTGATATCACTAGCTTTCAGCAACATATGTAACGAAATGTTACAGAAAAAGAAAGAAAAATTAAAGTTTTAAAACAGAGTTGCCGTACTAGAAGGTACAAGGAAAAAATTGAAAGGAAACTCAGTCATGGGTATGGCAGCATCACAGGCTAGATTTTTAGGTCTAACCGCAAGAAAAACAAACGTAGAATATGAAGGACAACAAGTTAACCAACAAAGAACATGTTTGGCTAACCAATCAGCAAACTATTATAACCAATTGTTAGGTATGACAGTACCAACACCTCCATCAATTGCTGATTTTACAAAAACAGTATATACCTTCCAAGATGGTAATTTGTCAAACTCAGTATCATCATTAATTGCACAAGCTGATGGTAATTACTTGGTAAGCTATACATCTAGCTGGGTAAATGACTTTGCTCCTGTAACAGCTGGTTCTGCAATCGTTATGAAAGGCGACAATGCTGGCGAATATATGATTGGTGCTACATTACTAAAAGAATTAGGCGCACCATTTGAATATGCTGAATATGATGACACAGGCGCTCCTACTGGCGTTACTGTTAAAGTAGAAAAACAAAATGATGGCAGCGTAAAATATATTAATACTGCAACAGATCAAGAATACACTGAAACAGATGGATATACTCTTAGAGCAAATTCTAATGATGAATACATCCAAACATTATCTTCAACTCAAATTGCTAAATTAGAAGCAGAAGAACAAGAATATCTAACATTATTGAACGAAAAATATGGTTCAGATGATGAAAAATGGTACGTTAGATATGTACAAAACACATCAACTGGTACATGGTCACCAATGTTCTATAAACAATCACAAGTACACGACGAAGAAAACGGTGGTACTGCAATCTACTCAGATAACGGAACATCTCAATCAAACATTACTGCTTATACTATGGGCACAGCTCAAGAAGTAGAAGAAGTAAAAGGTGTACCAGCAAGACTTGAAAAAGATACAACAGGTCGTTACA
>SUTY01000071.1 GCA_015152455.1 Cyanobacteria bacterium SIG32 | reverse complement strand
ATTACAACTATGAAAGGTATCAATGGAGCAGAAATAAAATGACTCCTGTACAATACAGAAGTCATTTATTACTTGCCTCTTGATCCACCCTTTTTTCTTTGTCTAGTTTTTAGGGTTCAGTTCAATTTACCCCTCCTTGTTTTTTAATCAGAACATTTATGTTTACCAGTCCAAGATAAATCGTCACAATGTAGGTAATCCATGTTGCCGTTTTGAATTACCCAAGCAGTACAACCTAAGCCATCTAATGATGATGGACTTTCTGTGTTAGCAGTTAAGCAATTATTTTCAAATGTGTAAAGAGTATTGTTTTTGCTATTTCCATCAGGAATTACACCTTGGTCATTTATATCAAATAAAAATACATCCTTACCCCAAGTATATGGACCAGCAAAACCATTTATATCAGCTTTAACATTTATTACAATTTGATCTAGAGGATTTCCATAATCATCTTCTGTTATGTGTGCAACATAAAACCATATGGCAGTTCCATCATTGAGAAGCATTTTATACTCGTTTGTTCTGTTGTCGTAGTCAATACTTGTTCCACCTGATAGTGATTTTAAATTTCCACTGGTTAAGCAGCCAGTTTCAAAACCACAATCTTTAGAAATTTTAAAATATGGCTTGAATAAATTTACTACAGCTTGTGTATTTTCTGCACCTGTTTTTGAATCATCAAATATTGCTGAAATTGCTCCATAGCCGTTCATTGCTTCAACCAGTTTGTGCGCATTTGTAAGTGTACTATAAAGTTTTTTTACTTTAGTGACTGTTTGTTTTTCTTGATAATCTGCGATCAATGTTGGAATTGTCATTGCTGCAACTACGCCGATAATTGCTAAGGTGATTAGGACTTCAGCTAAAGTAAAAGCTGCCCCCTCACCCTTACCCTCTCCCATAGGGCGAGGGAATGATCTCAAAACGTCCGAAAGCCTTGCTAGGAGAGCGTTTCTACCCCCCCCCTAAGGTCTTAAAGCTAGTCATAGCTTCACTTTTTAACATAATACGATCTCCTATTCTGTTGGATCTTCCAACCTTAAAATATATTACTTGATCACTTGGTCACTAAAACCTTGATCACTTCTTCATCTTACCATTTTTTTCTAAATCTTGTCAACTAGAATTTAAAATCTCTTTGGCCTTCTTCAATTTTTTTCAAGTTTTCTAGAACGGTTGTTTTAATTGTAGGATTTTCTAACAATTCAGCTTGTTCTGCTATTAATTTAAAGCCGACTTTTTGAGTTTCTTCTGATGCGTAATCCACCAGATATTCTTTTAATGTCATCAAAGCATTAGGCTGACAGAAATTATGGATTTGTTGATCTTTGCAGATTTCCATAAATCGGTCACCTGTTCTTCCGCTACTGTAACATGCCGTACAAAAGCTAGGTAAATAACCCATTTCAATTAACCATCTTATAACGTCATCAAGCGGACGTCTATCAGAAACGTCGAATTGTGCAGAATTTTCATCTTCAGGCATTGGATTGAAATATCCGCCTACACTTGTTTTTGATCCGCCAGAAATTTGTGATACTCCAAGCGAAAGTAAACGTTTTCTGCATTCTTCGCTTTCTCTTGTAGAAATTATCATGCCAGTGTATGGAACGGAAATTCTTATACACGCAACTATTTTTGCAAAAATGTCATCATCAATTCCGTTATCAAATGTATTTGGATCGATTCCATCAGCTTTTTTAATTCTAGGAACACTTATTGTGTGTGGTCCTACGCCATAAACAGCCTCTAAGTGTTCTGCGTGCATTAAAATACCAGCAAATTCGTATTTGTACGATTCTAAGCCAAATAAAACACCAAGACCAACATCATCAATGCCACCTTGCATTGCTCTATCCATTGCTTCTGTATGGTAAGCATAATTATGTTTTGGACCGGTTGGGTGAAGTTCTTCATAAGATTTTTTATTATAAGTTTCCTGAAATAAAATGTATGTACCAATTCCGGCTTCGTGAAGTTTTCTATAATTCTCAACGGTTGTAGCTGCAATGTTCACGTTTACTCGACGAATTGCACCGTTCTTATGTTTGATACTGTAAATTGTGTTAATTGATTCTAAAACGTATTCAATAGGGTTGTTTACAGGGTCTTCTCCAGTTTCTATAGCAAGACGTTTGTGTCCCATATCTTGTAGCGCAATAACTTCGTTTTTGATTTCTTCTTGTGTAAGTTTCTTGCGACATATTGTTTTGTTATCATAATGGTAAGGACAGTAAACGCAACCATTTACGCAGTAGTTTGATAAATATAGTGGAGCGAAAAGCACAATTCTGTTGCCGTAAAAATCTTGTTTTATTTGTTCTGCAAGTTTAAAAATTTCATTGTTTTTATCTTCAATTTCGCATGCCAATAAAACAGAGGCCTCTCTGTGAGTAAGTCCTTTTTTGAGTTTGGCTTTTTCTAAAATTTTATTGATTAAGTCAAGATTATTTTTGTTATTTTCAGCATATTCAAGAGTTTCGAGGATTTCCTCATGTGATATAAATTCTTCGGCATTCTGTGATTTTGGATTATACATTTTCTTCCCCTCTGTATAAATCATAATACCGTGAATTATTTTTTACAAGTTATATTACAGTTCCACCACCGATTAAGTGTTTGTCATTTATATCATAAATAACCCCAGCTTGTCCTGAAGTTATTGAGCTTACTGGTTCATAAAATTCTATTTCGATAAAGTTATCAATTATTGTACATTTTGCTTTTTTAGCTTGCATATTGTATCTGATTTTTACCCAGGCATCAAATGTGTTGTCCGTAATTGGATAAGAAAAGGAGATGTCTTTTAAGGCTAATTTTGTTTTGTAATTGTCTTCTTCTTTTCCTAAATAAACTATGTTTTCTTCCGCATCAATATCAATAACATAAAGTGGGTATGGTGCTGAGATACCAATGCCTTTTCTTTGTCCTATGGTATATAGGTAACTGCCATCATGTTCTCCAAGTTTTTTACCTGTGCCTATTTCAACAAAAGAACCTTTTTGTATCCCAAATCTTTCCGTTAAATATTTTTTTGTTGTTAAAGGTTTTGGAATAAAACAAATATCTTGGCTTTCTTTTGAATCTTTTGGTGGTAAGTCAAATTCTATCGCCATTTTCCGAACTTCATCTTTTGAAAATTCGTATAAAGGGAAAATAGTTTTTGAAAGTTGTTCTTGAGTTAGTTTATATAAAAAATATAATTGATCTTTATGCTCATCTTTAGCAGGATAAAGTTTATAAATTCCGTCAATATTTTTGATATTTGCGTAGTGCCCTGTAGCAAGTACGTCAGCATTTAGAGTGTTTATTGCGTAATCAAAGAGGATACCCCACTTTATAAACTTATTGCACATTATGCAAGGGTTAGGTGTTTCACCGTTTTTATATGATTCTTCAAAGTAGTTGATGACTTTTTTTTGAAAAATTTCTGTAGCATCAAAAACTACATGTTGAATTTTGAGTTTGTCTGCAACACGTTTTGCGTTCGCACAAACGATATCGGCAGATTCTGAATTTACCATTTTACCAGTAAGTCCAATTACTTCATATCCTTGATTTTTTAATATTGTAGCGACAACTGAGCTATCAACGCCACCACTTAATGCTACTACTGCTTTTTTCATATTGTAATTTTATCACAAATAGCAAAATTATTTTTCCTGTGTTTTAAAATATTATGACAATTCTTGCAACTAATCCTCCACAACAGAAATATTGTTATATCCCTTATTGTAAAGCTACTTGTTGTACAAGTCCTCCTATACCAGAAAGTCAGTATAATGAGTTAATGGCAACAGGAAAATCTGTACGTAAAGTTATTGTTGCAATTGATGCTCCTAGAGCAAACAGATTTTGTAAAGATGCCGTTGTCCCAATTACAACACTTAGAGCCTTAAATCATCATGGTAAATTACACAATGGGCGTAATATGTGGGGTGTAAATGTTTATACCCATAATAATTTATGTCCGTTTTTAAATGAGCAAAAAAGATGTAATGTTTATGAAAATCGTCCGCCTATTTGTCGTTCGTTTGGGTCGCCAGAAGGACACGAGTGCGATTTAATGTTGACAAAATCTCAAATAAGAAAATTTAAAGTCAAAGAATTTTTTAAGCCGTTTTTTAAAAGTGTATATAAATTTCTATTTGTTTGACATTAGTTTATAGAAATTGTAATATTATTTTGACAAGGAGAAGAGCATGAAATCAATTATTTTAGCAGCTGGAAAAGGTACGAGAATGAAGTCTGATTTGCCTAAGGTTTTACATGAAATTATGGCAAAACCATTATTGGGCTATGTTTTGGATAATGTGAAAAACATTGCAGATGAATCATTTGTTATTGTTGGACATCAGGCTGAAGCGGTTGAAAAATTTGTTAATCAAAATTATTCAAACGTAAAAACAGTCTTGCAGTCACCTCAATTAGGTACTGGACATGCGGTTTCTATGGTTTGTCCTCATTTAGTTGATTTTGATGGTGAAGTGGTTATACTTTGTGGTGATTCTCCTTTAATTACAGAAAAAACTTTAAGAGATTTTGTACAATATCATAAATCTATAAATTCAGATATAACAGTTATGAGTACGATTGTAGAAAATCCAACCAATTATGGTCGTATTATTAGAGATATTGATAATTCATTGGAATGTATTGTTGAGGAAAAAGACGCATCCGTTGAACAAAAAAACATAAAAGAAGTTAATGCGGGTATTTATTGTTTGAATTGGAATAAAATTAAAGATGCTTTTTCTCAGTTAACAACGAACAATGCCCAAGGTGAATACTATTTAACTGACATTATAGAATGGGGAAAACTCAACAAATTAAGTGTAAATGCTTTTATTTTGGCTAATAAAGAAGAAGTTTATGGGATTAACTCAAGAGCAAACTTGGCTGAAGCTACAAAAATGATGAATGAAAGAAAATTAAATCAATTGATGGTAGATGGCGTTACTATTGTTGACCCTGGTTCAACTTGGATTTCTGAAGACACTGTGATTGGTTCTGATACAATTATTTATCCTTCAACTTATATTGAGGGTAAAAACAAAATTGGCAAAAATTGTAAAATAGGACCTTTTGCACATCTTAGAGGTGATGTAGAAATAGCTGACAATGTTAAAATAGGTAATTTTGTTGAAGTTAAAAAATCTAAGATTAATTCAAATACTAATGCTGGGCATTTGAGTTATATAGGTGATAGTGAAATAGGTTCACACGTAAATATTGGTGCTGGAACAATTACGGCGAATTATAATCCATTGACCAAGGTTAAAAGTAAAACAATTCTAGAAGATAATGTAAAAATTGGTTCAAACGCAGTTTTGGTTGCACCTGTTGTAATTGAAGAAGGCGCAAATGTTGGCGCTGGTGGGGTTATAACAAAAAATGTTAAATCTTGGGCTTTAGCTATTACAAGAGCACCGTTGAGAGTGTTGGAAAACTGGGTTAAAAAGAATTAGCCAAATAGATTAAAACTGTTCTCTGTATTTTTCTCAAGAACTTTTTGAACTGCTTCAAATTCTTGGGTTATTGCAGCTTGTTCTGTGTCAAGTTGTCTTAATTTTAGTTCTAGGCTTCTGTCTTCTTCCTGAACAAGTTTTATTTTTGCGTTAATTTGTTGAATTGCTTGATCGTATTCATTTTTATTATAGTAATATTGGTTCATTGCATTTTCGTATGCAACTTGGTCTGTTGTAATATCAGTTTTTAGTGCATATGTAGTTGCCAAAATTGGATCATCTGCATGAATTGTAATTGATGTGTATCTTCCACTTGCATCTTTTCCAAATCTTGCGGCAACCCCTTTAATTTCTGCAGATTCTTTTTCTGCACCTACATAGTAATAGTCTATTGAAGATTCACTTCCTCCAAATTTGTTGTAGTATTCTTTGTTTAAATCATCTCTAGAATAAAATTGAGCTTCATATGTCCCAGAGGATGTGTTTTCTACATATCTCACCATCCAGGTGTTTTCACCATATTTTTTGTCCAATTCGTCACTAAATTCTTTTTCTTCTTGTAATATTCCTTCAAGTTCGTGTGCAGATTGTGATTTTAAATAATTATCGTTGCCTGTATATTCTTTTACGCTTCCATCTGCATTAAATACAAAACCTTCTGTATCTCCAACATTTCTTAGTGTATCTCCGCCAAGCATAAATTTTTCATATCCGGCTTGTGCGTTGTCATTTTCAATTCCGACAACTATGTTAGCGGTATCCTTTTTAATTGCAAAATCGTTTATCCAACTTGATTTGTAACTAACCATGTAGTCGCCGTTTTCTTTTGCAACCATAAATGTAATTTGATTTGACATTTGTCCTTCTTCAAATGTATAAACTACTTTTGTAAAATCAGTTGTTGAAGGTGGTGTTGGAACATTAATAGTTAGTAATTGGTTATAGTAGTTGGCAGATTGGTTTGCCAATGCGGTACGTGCTTGATTGACCTGTTGTCCTTCGTACTCAACATTTGTTTTTCTACCTGTTAAATGTAAAAATCTAGCTTGAGATGCTGCTAAACCCACGACACTGTACCTCTCTTTTTTCCTTACTACATAAATCGGCGCGTCGGCTTTTCTTCTTTAACAAAAAACACTAATTGTTAAGTATTTTTTACAATTAATGTTTTTGTATAATTTATTTAATGATTTTTTTTAATTAGCCAAATGTTCTGAATGTAGATTCAGTATTTTTTTCGATAACTTTTTGAACTGCATCCATTTCGTTTGTAATGGCATCTTGTTCTGTGTCTAACTGTTTCAATCTTAATTCTAAGTTTTTATCTTGTGCTTGAATAATTTCGATCTTAGTATTAATTTCTTGAATAGCTTGATCGTATTTATTCTTATCGTATTCGTATTGGTTCATAGCATCATCATATGCTGCTTGATCTGTTAATGTGTTAGTTGTAAGTGCATATGTTACTTCATCAGATGTTCCTGGGTTCAATGTGATGTTTATGTAACGACCTGTTGAATCTTTTTCAAGTCTAGCAGGTACACCTTTGATTTCTTCGCACATTTGTTTTGTACCGATTTTGTATGTTGAAACGTGAGAACAAATGTCACCGTTTTCAATTCTTACACCGTCAGCCATGTCGTCACCGTTGTAGAAAATTGGTTCGTATTCGCCTGTGCCAGAATTTTTAACGTATCTTACGTACCAGCCGTTTTCAGATTCGCCGTACAATTCGTTTAATCTGTCTTTGTAATCAACTTCTTCTTGATAAAGTTTTTCCAATTGGTCAGAAGATAAACTTTTTAAGTATTCATTTGAGCCATCATAGTACATATGACGTTCTGTAATACTATATACTTTTGTGTAATCTTGAGAATCTAGGAATTTTCCAACATATGGTGCACGTTTTGCTTCCCATTCAGCAAGGTCACGGTTGTAAACTTCATCATATTTTAAGTCACCAATTGTATCCCAAGTATTTTGCCAACGAGTGTATAAATTATCAATTGTAACTTGATTTTTGTCATATTCTGTAGTTGATAATGTATATAAATTACGGTTTATGTGGCTACTATCCGCAACATCATTTAATAATAATATTGTATCCACATATAAATCAATTAAATCTTGATATTCATCAGGGAAGTATTCAGATAGGGCATTTTGTAAATTTCTACTTTGATCGTTTGTAGTTTGAGCACCACTATTATGTGCCAATGAGTAGTAGGTGCCGTTCAAAGCCGTAGCTGTTCTTGTTAATGTGACACCGTTACTTGATGTAACTGAACTTCTGCCATCTGTCCAAATTAAACGGCAAATGTTGTGTTCTATGTGGTAACCTCTTTCTTGTGGATGAGTGCTTCCTGGATTTATAACTGCACTATAACAAGCAGTGTTAGTATAATCTTCAACTAATGGACCTAAGTCATAATCATCAGGGTTAGGTTTTGGTCCGATAATTGTTGTGATTCTGTCATCAGTTGCGGGTACAAGTGTTACACTTTTTCCTTCAGCATTTGTGTATGTATAGTTATCACCGCTTTCAGTTAAACGATATTTTTGGCTTCCTTCTCTTATAATGTATGCCCAGTTAAGGTCTTTACCTAATTCTTTAAGTTGGTCAGCACCCACATAATAGTTATTTGCTGGATCAACTGTACGAGCCATTGTTCCTTGTGAATTTACAACTGATGTTTTTCCTACTGATACAATTGAAAAATCATCTGCCCAGTTGCTTGTATAACTAGCTTTATACAAACCATCATTTTGTGCTAATAAAGCAGTGATAGAGTTTGTTAAATTACCGTCTTGGAATGTATAAACTGTTTTTGTAAAATCTGCGATTGAAGGAGGAGTTGGAACTGTCATACCAAGTAATTGGTTGTAGTAGTTGGCAGTTTGGTTAGCCAAACATGTTCTTTGTTGGTTAACCTGTTGTCCTTCATATTCAACATTTGTTTTTCTCGCTGTTAGACCTAAAAATCTAGCTTGAGATGCTGCCATACCCATGACGCGATTCCTTATCTTTTTTCCTTACTATCGTTATCGGCAACTTTAATGTTTTTCTTTAATAAATTTTGCTATATGTTAAGATATCTTAACAAAAAACGACCTTGGGTAGAGGTCGTAAAGAAAACAAGGAAAAAAGGGGGGAAGTATCAGTTCTACTCGAGAGTAAAACCGAAACTTCATAAAATATTGAAAGAATTGAAAGAGAAGATGGTTGAAAGTTTTTGTATATTGAGTAGTATTCTGAACTCTTAAACTGTTCAACCATACAACCGTTAAACTTTTGATTAACCGAAAGTTTTGAATGTAGATTCTGTGTTCTTTTCGATAACTTTT
>SUTY01000070.1 GCA_015152455.1 Cyanobacteria bacterium SIG32 | reverse complement strand
TTGTATTATCAATTATGATATTTGAATTATTAGTACCACCAGCTAATGCACCACCAGCTGAAGCTAAATTGTTCTCGAATGTTGAACCTTTAATGTCTAAAGTTCCATTTGTTACATATACAGCACCACCCCAAGAATCTGAACTGTTTCCTGTGTATGTTGAATTAGTTATATTTGCCGTTGCAGCTTGAACTGCACCTTTTACAAGCATAGCACCACCGCTGCTACCAGTCGTAGAGATACCTGATATAGCTTGAGAAATAACTGATGCACTTGTAGTTTCGTCCACCACAACTCTTGTTGCACCATAAGCATGACCGTTAATCGACAAAGCCGATAACAATAAAGCCGTTAGTAATACTTTCTTTTTCATTTCTTTTCCTTAATATATTAAGATTTTTCTTAAAATCCAAAAGTTAACTTACCTTAATTGTAGAACTTAAAAATATTAAGTCAATATGTTTCAAGATATTTTTTATCAAGAAAAAATAAAGATTTTTTTAGCAATACAGAAACATTGACCATACAAGGATTTCATAAAAAACAGGAAATAAAATGAATATATTTAAACTAATTTTGATTTTTAAAATTTAACACTTGAAATTTATTTTCTTTTATGCAAGAATTGAACTCGGCGATAAAAAGTCGTTGGAAAATTAATAGGTATAAATTTTATGGCAAGGTAGCTCAGCTGGTGAGAGCGCACGGCTCATACCCGTGAGGTCGAGAGTTCGAATCTCTCCCTTGCTATTTTTTATTTCTAATTAACACCCATTGACAAATTTTTAAACATGTGCTACACTTGTAATAATAGAAGGGTATTAGTATGTTAGTGTCACTTATGAATTCATTTAGAGCAATAGCAATGCAACATGATGCAGGTTTTGGCATGATGCAGGCTCGTAATTCTATGCTTGGAGCAATTCAAAGCATAAATCCACACAACCCTAATTTTGAGGCTTTACATCAACAAGATTTAAAGTTATCTTTGGATATTGCAAACAATCAGCTTAAATATCAAATGGCAACTGCAATGAGAGATCAAGCTGATACTCAATTAAAAAAGGAGCGTGGCTTAAATTTAGTTGCTTAACGTGTTGCTAGAATTTTGAGCATTTCTTCATCTTTATGGTAAATATAAACCAAAATGTTTTGTAATTTATTGTAATCGACTTCTTGAACTTGAAGATCTCCGCCCTGGCTTTTTGCAAGATCTATCATTCTGTCAAAAAATTTACATACTCGCCTTGAAAAATCTTCACGTGCAACATTGTCCAACCTTTTATATAAGGATAACGCCCTTGCGCCGTCTAAGAATGGGTGAAAATCATTCATAGTAACATTTGGTGAAACATTATCAGCTTTTTTAATATCAACTATATTGAATTTTTTTGCCTTCTTGTCATATAAAATATTATTCGGATTTACCGTATCAACTTGATATCCGTTTTTACGCAATTCTAATACATCATTATAATATTTTATAAACGCTTCATCAGGAATACTTTCAATTTGTCGCAAATGTATTAAAGATTCTTCTGGAATAGGATCATTAAAAATATCCCAATATTTGCCATATAAAGGTTCGCCATAAACTCTTTTTAGGATTTTTACTGTCCCATCAGGGTTTGAAGCTAACACACCTGAAACATTATCTTGTTCTTTTACTGCTCTTAAAATTCTGGAATCTAATGGAGAATCATATTCCCATCTCAAGACCCAATCAGGATGATTTGTGATTTCAAACACATCCGCATCACGTCCGCAGTTAATTCGCTGACCAATTTTTATATTAGCAAAGTTGGGACCTTGAGCTTCATAAACATCTTCCACCAGTTGAGGGCGCATCTTTGCATTAAAATTTAGCCCCTCTGGCAAACTTACTGTCTTATTGCGCTTGGGAATTATTTCAGCAGCTTCTGCTATGTGTCTTATTGCTTTTCTTGTAAATTCAAAAATCTTCATACGTACACACTTTTTGTATATGCAATAAGTAATATCAACACAAACTATTGCCTTTTTAGAAAAATATTGTTAACAATTTGAAATAAATTTTATAATATATATTTTTGCAAAATTAATTTTTTAAGCGCTTTTGCCATAACCGCATCAGGCTCAATTTGTAATAATTTTTCTATATATTCAAGGGCTTTGTGATAATTTGCTAATTTTTTATATGCAGCAGCCATTGCAAATAATGCATCAATAAACTTTGGGTCTAATTCAATAGCCTTTTCCAAATCAGCAACAGCTTTTGTAATATCGGCATTAATAATATCTTTTCTGATCAAAATAATTTGAGCTCTGTTATAATATGCATCAACCATTTTATCGTTAATCTGCAAAGCCTTTGTATAATCCAAAATAGCCTCATCATAATTATTCATTGATTGATGAACAACAGCACGATAAAAATATGAAATCTCCCAATCGTTTTTAAGCTCAATTGATTTGGTAATGTTATCTAAAGCAACACTCAAATCTCCTGTTCTGAGTTCAAGTATTCCATTATCCAAGTACGTCTTATAATCAGTCATAAACTCATTATATACGATTTTTCTGCCTAATTTAGCAGTTTTTAGCTTCCGATTAACATAATTTAACAAAAGAGCAAAATATTTTTGAAAAAATTTTTTATATAACAAAAGGGAAAACATGACAGAAATACGAAATATAGGCAATACATATTTTACAAGCAACGAAAATTTGCTAAAAACAGGGGTGGAAAAATATTCCAAAACTCCAGAATTAAAGCAAGATTCGGTAGAATTATCAACAAAATCTTCTGAAAAATCAAAAAAGAGCTGGAAACTTGTCTTAGCAGGAATTGCAACTACTGTACTTGCAATATTTGGAGCAATTAAAACTCACAAATTTATAAAAGGTAAAAAACTTCAACAACTCGCAGAAGAAGAAGCTCGTCGTGCAGCAGAAGAAGCAAGAAAAATTGAAGAAGAAACACGCAAAGCTGCCGAAGAAGCTCAAAGACTAAAAGAGGAAGCGGAACAAAAAGCCCAAGCTGAAGCTGAAAAGGCAAGAAAGCTCAAAGAAGAAGCCGAAAAAGCTCGAAAACTTGAAGCAGAACGATTGGAAGTCGAAAGATTGAAAGCTGAAGAAGCTAAACATCTTGAAGCCGAAAAACTTAAGGCGGAGGAAGCTGAAAGATTAAAAGCCGAAGAAGCTAAACGTCTTGAGGCTGAAAGACTAAAGGCTGAAGAAGCCAAACGCATTGAGGCTGAAAAACTTGAGGCCGAAAGGTTGAAAGCCGAGGAAACTAAACATCTGGAAGCTGAGAAATTAAAAGCTGAAGAAAATGCACGTATTGAATCTTTAAAAGCAGAACTAAATAACGTTCAACGTCTAAGACCACTAGGTTTAGCTGAAGCTACAAATATAGGGGTTAATTTTGGCGAAGATTTAACAAAATTAGTTCAAGAAGGACGTGTAAATCCAGAAGAATTGCAAAAACTTGTTCAAAAACATTTGCATACAGATAAGGTTGAAATTCATTCAATGAGTGATTATCACAAACACGGTCCTGTTGGTGTTAATGCTGAGAAAAAAGCTGCAACAACAAGAGCACATTTTACTGAAGACGGCAAATTTGAACGCTTAGAATTATTTATCCCTGATTTAAAATATAGCAGCAAAGACGATATTTTGGAATATATTGACAAAGCAACCCACGAAATAACACATGCTGCGCAATTTATAGCCAATAAAGACACTCCAATGGAACATTATGCTTCGAGTATTGAAGGAAGATTGTTAAATTACATACAAAAAATTATCACCGACCAATTTATCGGCAAAATGGTAACCGACACACAAAAAGGTTATATGTCAAAAGCTGGAATTGAAATATTTGAAAATATGGCAGAATATAACAAATTTATGGATTCAACGACAGACTCCGTTTCAAGGGGAAATATCGGAGAAATTTTGAAACTTGGTGCAGATGAAGTTTCACAAAAACAAAGCATTAATGGCATTTACAATTTATTATTTGATTCTCTGATGAAAAACATGCAAAATGATCCAAATCTTCAATATGCAGTAGAAAAAGCTGGTGGATACGAAGAATTCAGTCAATTAATCAAAAAACTTTGTGTTCACACTTTCAGAAATGAAGAAGAAGCGTACAGAACTGCTCAGGTTATGCGACAACAACTAAACGGAACCGTTAATGAAACAACACACAATGACTTAATCCATATAATTATGGGTATGTGCGCTGACGCATTAAGTTAATAATATAATAAAAATATTCAAACTCATGAGAAAAGAAACATATTAATCCTTACGCTTTGCAAGAATTTTAAGGTATTCTTTGTATGCACTACCCCAATCAGCCATACTATCTAAAATGCTACCTAAGCTATAACCAATGTCAGTTAGTGTGTATTCAACCTTTGGGGGTTTTTCTGAATAAACCTTTCTCAAAATTAGTCCGCTTTCTTCCATATCCCTCAAATTTGTTGTCAAAACTTTCTGAGTAATCGTACCTAAAGCAGATTTCAATTCCCCAAAACGCCTTGTTCCACTTAACAAATCACGTATTATAAGTATCTTCCACTTGTTACTTAAGAGTTTTAGTGTGGTTTCAATCGGACACTTCGGAAGCTCTTTTAATTCCATAATTCCTCCATTAGTATATTTTAGATACTAACACAAAAACGATAAAAAGCAAATATATTAAGAAAAAAGGCGGTCAAATGACCGCCTTTCAAAACTAATATTTAGTAGTTGATTATTTACCAAATAATACTGCACTAGCTGACGAAACACCGTTAGGAACAACAACATTATTGGGTGATGGCAAAGAAGTTCAATTAGTTGATAAAAAAGTTGTTTATGAACCTGTTGAGTTTTACAACTTGATTACTGCAAATCATTTCAATTGCTTTGCATCAAATGTTTTGACTTCAAACCGATTTAATAACTTGTATCATATTCAAGACTACAAATTTGTAAACAATAATTATCTTCTATCTGTAACCTTAATCAAATGCCAGCCGAATTCAGTTCCTACAGGTGTAGAAACTTCTCCCACAGGCAATTCAAAGGCTTCATCCTCAAACGGTTGAACCATTTGTCCACGAGAAAAGTATCCCAAATCTCCGCCCCTTTGACCTGACGGACATAGAGAATATTCCTTTGCATAAGCCTCAAAACTTGCACCGTCACCAATCGCTTTTCTAATCTGAATAGCCTCAGCTCGAGTTTTTACCAAAATATGACTTGCACGTACCTGTTTTACGTCTTGATAAGCACAAACGGTTGAAGTCATTAATGTTATAATCATCAAAATTTTAGAAATAAATTTAAACATACAAATACCCTATTTAAAAAATTAGGGGAATAAAATTCCCCTATTAACCTATAACTGGTGCAACAAATGTTCTTGTTGCCAAATCTTTATCTAATAATAACAATGCGTGTTTGTCATCACCGATTAATTCAAGTTTCGCAAGAACACCGCCAACATTGCTTTCTTCTTCTACTTGTTCTTTCAAATACCAATCTAGAAATGACAATGCTGCTCTGTCTTTTTCTTCATCTGCAACGTCCATTAACGCATTAATTCTTGAAGTTACGTATTCTTCATGTTCTAAAACATGTCTAAACACATCAAGAGGTGATTCCCAATCGGTTTGAGGTTTATCAATAGCCAAAAGTTCAACTTTCCCACCTCGTTCATTTACATAATTATACATACCCATAGCGTGAGCATTTTCTTCCTGAACCTGAACTGACATCCAGTTTACAAAACCTGTCAAATTAAGTCTTTCAAAATATGCTTGCATTGATAAATACAAGTATGCTGAGTAAAGTTCTTTGTTAATTTGCTCATTAAAAGCCTTTTCCATTTTTGCAGTAATCATAATTTTCTCCTTTTTACAAATATTTTAGCATAAATTATTATTTTGGGTAATGAAACTTTTATTTGTTTTTCTTATACCAAGATTACTATGAATACTGTTAACGAATTATTAAAAGCCTGCAAACACACAACCCAATTAAAAGAAGATAAATGGACTCAAAATCATACCTACTATGCCTTAAACACAAATAAAAAATGGATTGGCAATATTGTTCCATTAGAACTCTTAAATCGAACAATAAAAAATGCTATTGAATCAATTGTAACTCTTTCAGAAAGCGAAATGTTTTTTGAACAATTCCCAAACATCATAGAAACACCAAACTACGGAGATAATTGGGGGCGTTTTGCAAATTATATCGAAATCAATAATCGTGCAATTTCTGAAATGCACAACGAAAAAGATTGTTGTGGAATTTTAAGTATGATAAAAATTCTCCCAGCAATTCCGCCGTCTGCTAAAAGTTGGGCAAACTGTATAATTATTTCACAAATTTTCCCAAATATTTATGGTGACGGATATAACAAAGGTCCTTTTGAAGAAAATTCGATTTACGGAATAAAACTAAACGCAGGTTATAGCGAAAATATAATTTCCCATCAACTCGGAATTACACCTGAAGAACAACTCAGAGCCTTTAACGATTTAGCACATTTTAGAGGGTTAAAATCAGGGTTTAGGATGGTGATTTCAGCAGATCAAATGAAAGTTGCATATAACGACAAAGACGACGTAACATTTGACTGGTGTAATCCTGAACATCAAGAAATTTATATAAACGAATGTGTAAAACTTATGAATCTTGGTTTTGAATGTATGTTTATAGATTCAGCCAAACACATTGGAGGTTACGACTGCGAAAATTACACAGGCGTCGGAGCATTACCTGAATACCCCCAAATGCAATATATCCTAAATGAAATCCGCTCTCGAAGTGGCAAAACTAATATAAGTTTTGTTGGAGAAAAAAGTTCTGACGACTTTGAACGCTACAGATTAATGGGCTTAACTGCAGGAACAGATTATATATCTGGAGATGATTTTTACGCAGTCAGAGAATTATCCGAAAAATTCAAATATTTACGAGATTATGCTCCTGGAGTAGAAGTTGAAAACGACAATAACGAAGGCGGTTTATCTTATGAACAACGATTAAACAGAATAAATACCGCTCTTTTTGGATTTTATTTAGCAAGCGACAAACTGCCGAGTTTTATGCAAACAGGAGATATTTTCCCTTTAAGATACGATACAAACACACATCATATTATGATGACAAATCCGTCATATTCAACAGACGGAACACCAGAAAGCCATTGGGAAAATCTATTTGCAAAAGATGACGGCAGATTTTATAACCACAAAGTAGGAGAGCTTTTTGCACACGCATTAGGCTTATAGAAAGGAGAAAAAATGAGCTTTAACGCACTAAAAGAAAAAGGTATGCCTTTAGAAAAACAATTAAGAACTTGGAATGAAATTATAAGACGACCTTTTGACAAACATGATGTTGATTGTTATTCAAGAACAAGACAAATTTTATTAAACGGTATTGAGGTTGAGGCCTGGGGGTTTAAACATTCACTTGCAAGACTTTGCTCTGCAAAATTAGATGAAGAAGACAAAAAATTACTTGCAATAACTCGACGCATAGAAGACACTCAACAAACAACTGTAAACTGGTTAACACCTGCTTGTCAAAGCGTTCTGCAAACAACTTTAGGATATGAGCAAGTTGCAATTGATTTGACTGCCTGGCTTGCACAAAATGAACCTGATGAATATGTCAAAGAAACCTTTAATTTTGGATTATTAGAAGATTTTGACCACTTATACAGATACAGTCAGTGGGCATATATGATGGAAGGAATCAGTCCAAATGAAATTTTACAATTCCAAACTGATGTTGTAATCGGCAGACCAACACAAAACCACCACAATTGTAGCGGTTTAAGACTTAGAGAACATTATGATAAAAATACTGCAAGCCCTAAAACTAAAGTTAACATCTTAACTCTTGTATCAGGTGAACAACAAACACATAACTTCTACGCAGAACACGGTATGATGTATGCAAATGATGATTTGAGAAGAATGTACGGCGAAATTTGTGACGTTGAAGAAGAACACGTAACAATGTATGAATCTTTAATTGACCCAAATGAAACACCTTTTGAAAAATTATTACTACACGAATTTACAGAAGTTTGTAATTACTACAATGCTTATAAAGATGAATCCTGCCCAAGATTAAAACAAATTTGGGAAGAAATGTTGGCAATGGAACTTGGACACTTACAAATTGCAAGCGAAATGTTAAAAAAATACGATAAACGTGATCCAGAAGAAATAATCGGTAGTGAGATTATTTTACCATGTCATTTTGAAAGTCAAAAAGAATACGTAACAGATATTTTATTAAACGAAGTCCACAAACGTCTTGATAGCAATATGGGTTACACAACCATTGATAATTTGCCTGACGATTGGAGAAGTTACTACGTTCAAGAAAAATTAAGCGAAGAAGGCGCTCCGACAGAACAAGTAATCCAACTTATAAACACTTCAATAGAAAGAGATATTGTTTCTGCAGATAAAAAATTAATCAAAAAGCAACCTGAATTATTAAAAATGGGGCTTGAAAGAAGAGCTCAAGCACCAAATACAGTTTCAGTGAGCGAATACGAATTGATGACAGAAATAGAACCGTTTGATTTTGAAGATATAGACAAATAAACACTAAAAATCCCCTCCTATGTAGGAGGGATTTTTTTTATTAATATATTGTCAAAAGTTGAAAAAAATGGTAGGATAAGAAGTGATCAAGGTTTTAGTGACCAAGTGATCAAGTAATATATTTTAAGGTTGGAAGATCCAACAGAATAGGAGATCGTATTATGTTAAAAAGTGAAGCTATGACTGGCTTTAAGA
>SUTY01000002.1 GCA_015152455.1 Cyanobacteria bacterium SIG32 | reverse complement strand
CCACGCATTTTCCGAGGCCTCCAAAGCCTCTTTTTTTTAATTATAACAAATTATGAAAATAATACAAACCTGTCCCTAAGTATTTAAATACAAATACCCCAAGTTCAAATAAAGCGCAAACAGAACCCAAAGAAAATATGGAATTAAAAGCCAAAAAGCCACATTTGAAGCTTTTTTAAACTCTTTTAGGGTTAAATATATGTATCTTGTCAAAAATAAAAGCACTATAAAAGCAAGGGTAATCTTTTTAAACCCGAAAAACACCGGCGCCCACAACAAATTCAAACACAACTGAACGACAAAATAAATATATCCGCGCTTTTTGTCATCTTTATCAGACAAAATATAAAAAATTAATGCTAAAAATATCAAAAAATATAAAACCGACCAAACAGGCGCAAAAAATGTTTCTGGTGGTGAAAATGGCGGTTTTAAAAGACTTTGATACCAAATTGAATTATACATATTTTAATTTTACGTAAACATTTTTAAAATATAATTGTCTATTTGTATATATTTAAAAGTTTATAGTATAATTATCTTATGGGCGATTAGCGCAGTTGGTAGCGCATCACATTGACATTGTGGGGGTCACGTGTTCGAGTCACGTATCGCCCACCATTTAAAACACATTCGAACACATCGAATGTGTTTTTTATTGCAATTTCTCGTGTGCCATTCGCTGCATCAGAATAACGATATTGAATAATCATTTGTTCTTCATCTAGAATAATTGTTTCTATGAAAGAATTGATTATTTGTCGTTGATGATCAAGGTCTTTTATATCCCCATTTTTAAATTGGTTTAAATAAAAAATAATACTGTCTTTTGTTTCCATTGGTGCATCATTTTTGAATCGTTCAACGTCAATGTTATATTCAAGATTGCGTTTGGACTCTTCCAATGCCTCAAGCCTGTCTTTTGTAGTAGGTGTAAATATACCATTTTCTATTGCAAGCATTATATTTTGTATTTTGCTTTCAACTTCTTTTTTTTGTTGAATCAAAGTCCTAATTTGCAAATCATCCTTTTGTTCTCCCTGAAGAGAAACTATCTGTTCAGCTAACCAATTTATAACTTCAGTTGATAAAATATCATCCCTGGTATATTGTGCAACAAATTCTTCTAATTTATCTTTAGGAAAAGATTTGGAGCGACAGGCTTCTTTTCCACGTTTACTTTTTTTATTTGCGCAAGTGTAGTAATAGTATGAATTACCATTCTTGCTTGTGCCACTATCACCTGTATAAGGTGCATGACATTTTGAGCAGAAAAGTTTGCCTGTTAATAAAAATTCAACTTGTGGTTTATTTTTGTTGCGTTTTGAAGTTCGTTTATTTAGTTCCATTCTTTGACCTGCCTTTATGAATAATTCTTCAGAAATAATTGGTTCAATAACATTTTTAAATTCAATAAGTTCTGTTTTTTTCTCTTGGGTTATCTCGTCAATGTAGGCTCGTTTATAAGTGTATGTTCCTATATATTTGGGGTTTGATAAAATACGATTAAGAGAACTCTTATTGAATTTTTTATCGAGTGATGTTGCAATTCCTCGATTATTAAGACTTTTGCAAATTTCAACTGCTGGTTCACCTTTTACATATCGTTCATAAATTTCTCTTACAATTGGTGCTTTTACCGGATCGGCTTTATATTTTTTATTCTTATTTAATACAAAACCAAAAGGTACAACCCCACCAATATGTCTGTGCTTTAATGCTGATTCATACATTCCACGGCTAACTTTGCGACTTAATTCTTTGCTATAATACTCAGCCATACCCTCAAGAACACTTTCTAAAATTATCCCTTCAGGACCTGCTGGAACATACTCTTTTGCAGAAATTAAACGACAACCAGCTTTGCGCATTTCATTTTTATATTTTGCAATATCGTATTTATTACGACTAAACCTATCAATTGTATAAACATACACAACATTATACAGACCTTTTTTGACATCTTTCATTAATTGTTGAAATTGAGGGCGCTGATCTGTTTGCCCAGAGATATGGCGGTCAATATAATCTTTACGAATAACAGCATTTTGAGATTTTGCACGTGCGTAACATTCTCTGCGCTGACCTTCAATACTTGATTCGGTTTGATTTGGTCCAGCAGAGTATCGACCATAAAATGCAGCATTTAATTTAGGAGTATCAGCCATTGGTACTCCTATTTTTTTTGCTTATCAAATAATACAAACCAAGTGGCCATAAAATGATTAAAAGAACAACTTTCCAGAGTGGAAGCTGGCATGATGAAGTGTTAACTTTTATAGCCGAAGAAAATAATAATTCTGGTTTATCAACTTCAAATTTTATATTGTGCTGGCGCAATATATCGGTTATCTCATCATCTTTTAATTCATATTGCCCAGAGCGAGAATTAAACTTATAATTTGCTCTTGGATCCAATTTTCTATTTAAATACAATAATGCAGCACGACCATTAACTTTGTATGCTTCAGAAAAAGAATATACCTTGATGTCTTTTAGCACTTCAGAGAACAAATCAGAATATTTTTTTTCAATAAAATCAACAAGATCATCATAACTTGCAGACTTTCCTCGTTTTAGACCTTCTACATTCGGAATAATTGAAAATATAAAATTTTTACGTTCAGAGATTTTTTGTATATTTTTTTCATCAAAATATTTACCTATACGATATGATATGTAAGGAGTTTTTGATACACATATAACTTGTTTTTCTAGTAAATCATTTAGTAGTTGTGATGGCTGAATTGTATGTTCTAACCTAAATAAAATTTTTACAATTTCTTTTTGTTTTTCAATGCTGTAATTAGTCTCAAAAAAGGATATGATTTCATTGGTAGTTAAAATTTTCAAGTTTTCAGGCATGGTTCATCCTCCTGGTTTTCAACTTTGCGTGGACTAGCTTTGAAAGCTTTTAATACAGTTTTAGCTGCAACACGACCTTCCTTTCGTGCAGATCGCCAAAGCTGAATGAGTTCAAATTCTGATTTTGTTAAATATTCGCTACATTTAAAATTACGACTTAAAAATTCATTACTGAAAATTTCGTTAATATCTTCTATGCCATAGATACGACATAATTCATAAAGAATAGAAGCAGATGGTATGCTAACTCCGTTTTCATAATTTGAAACCATAGCAGGAGTTTTTTTTATTTTTTTGCTTACTTCATCAATGCCAAATCCAGCACGTTGTCTAAATTCTTTCAATTTTTTAGGCATCACATCAGAGATAACGTCGTTAATATAATTGTTGTTTTGCATTTGGCACCTCATATTTCCTACCAACAGAATATAAGAATTTTAGAAAAAAAACAAGTATTTTTTAAATTTAATTAAAAAAAATTAAATTTACCCCTTGACAAATGATTAAAATTTTAGTAATGTTCTATTTGTGAATTTTAATTTAATTAAAATAATTTTAATTTAATTAAAATACAAACAAGATTTATACAGAGGAAAGTATGAGTTATTTAATTGAACAAAAAGTAAGAAAGATGCTTGAAGAAAGAGGAATACAGCAAAAGTTTATCTGCGAAAAAGTAGGAATATCTACTGCGCTTTTTAATCTCAGCATGAATTGCAAAAGAAAATTAAAAGCAACTGAACTTATAAGTATCTGCTTTGTTCTAGGTATTGATTTAAATGAATTTAAAAATTTAGAAGATGGAGGGAATGATGGTCAAAATTAATTGTGCAGCTATTCCCCAAACAGAAGCAAGATTATTAGCAATGACTTTTTTGGATGGAGTAAGAAAATTTTATTCAGATCCAAAAAATGTTGAAAAATTCCAAGAATGGCAAAAGCGCAAACAAGCAGAATCGCTCGTGAGTGCTTAAACAAAATTTCTGAACATTGAAAACTGAATATCGTAAGACGACTGATGCGGAGTAGAGGACATGAGTAATCTGACAATTGAAAGTGTTGATGGGAGGTTCCCGCTCGAAAGCTGTAAACAGCGCAGAAAAACAATGTAAAAATTTGTGTTTTTATATTTGCCGGAGAATGGAAAATCATTCCTCCGGCATCCATAAGGGCATAATTCCATTATGTATGAAAAAGAAAATGGAAGTACGAAAAGAGGGACCATTGCGTTACTTGTTTCACAGAGCAGACCTTTTAGGCATGGGGAAACGGCGCTTAACCTTTTGTGCGAAAACAAAGAAGGATTGAGGAAACCAACGGCAAACCTGAGAAATAATGCGAAACACTACTCATAAAAAGTGTTAGGTGGAGTCGCCACGGAGAAGATCACTTCTCCGTGTGGCTGGACCACATAAAAAAGAATTGTTTTGTTGATTGTCACAAAATCAACGGCAGGGTTGGGGTAAGCGTTATGACTGCCAGAACAAATACTAACGCAAGTCTGGAAAAACGCCAGCTACACGGACTAACCACATAAAAAAATGGGGATGTGTAGCATTTATAATGAAACCCAGTAAATGGAGATCGTTCAAGAGATGAGGTGTTGGCAACCAAGCCGTAAAAAATGGTGGCTCCGAAGAGAGGTTCGGTCTCTGATCTCCGATGTAATGATAAAAGCAGATGAATGATTGTGGATGATTCCACTGGCATAATACCGGTTCAATTCCGGCATCTGCTTTTTAAAAAAGAATGTCTTAATAATCCACCGACATAGGGCTCTGGATACAGTAAGTAAAAGCACCGCCAAAATGCCAAATACTGAAAAGTAAACAACCTCAAAAAATTTGGATTTGACAGCCGGGAAAGACCGGCTTTTATAAAGGAGAGAATATGCCAAATTGGTTAATAGATTTAATTATTTTAAGTCCAAGAATCGCACTTACAATCTTACTATTATCACTAAGTTATGTATTAGTGAAAAATAGAAAATAAAGTTGCACGGCAGACCTTGAACCCACAGGAAGCCGAAATTGCAAGAGGTGGGGGAGGTTTATTGGAAACCAGTCCTTATTTAGACAAACCAATATGCCAATGCGAGCAGAGAGCATTTGATGGATGAAAAAACATCGGTTTTTGGTTATTCGGAGCTTAAAAAATAACCACCTGTGGTGCGTTAAGGTTACAAATGGCAGGTATAGAGATCGCTTGTAACAGGCCTTTGATTTTATAGGTCTAAAGAAAAAATAAATCTGACAGCCTGGAAAGACAGGCTTTTATAGTATTTAATTGGAGGCAAAGACTATGACAAATGTAATCGCTATGAGAACTTCTATGCCTATGCACAGAAGAACTAATTTGAGAATTGTAAAATCTCAAAAAGCAAAAATTGATTTTTATTTATTGAATTGGTTTAAAAAAATCTATCAAAATTATTGCAGATTAGTAAATGATATTAAATTAAGAAAAATTAAAGCATTGAAAAATGCTGCATATAAGTATTATTTAGATTTTTATTTAACACATACAAAAGGCACTGTCGATATTCATGAGGCCCTTTACAGAGAGGGTATTGCAGTCTGCCAATTCGCAGAAGATATGGCAGAAATGATTGTGATGCAGAGAGTAAAAGAAGGAAAACTAGACGATTGTTACAATGCCTTGAAAAAGATGGAAAGAGATAGAGCTACCAGCAAATAAGGAGTTAATATGAGCAAAGATATGAAACCAGCATTTTATGCAATCATACCGGCTGATGTTCGTTATGATAAGAGTTTAAAACCGAATGCAAAGTTGCTATATGGCGAAATTACTGCACTTTGTAACGAAAGAGGTTATTGCTGGGCTGGAAATGAATACTTTGCAAGATTATATAGTGTAAGCATTAAAACAATATCGGCTTGGATCTCCCAATTGGTTGAAAGTAAATATCTTCATAGAGAAATAGTCTATAAGCCAAATTCGAAAGAAATTGATTCAAGAATTTTAAGGCTTCCTACTCCTTATCCCCTATCCTCAAAAAATAGGACACCCTATCCCTCAAAAAATGGAGAGGGGGATAGCAACCAAAAAGAAGATGAGGCAAAGGATAACACGGAAAACGACCTATCCACAAAAAAAAGGATACCCCACCCTAAAAAAACGGAAGTAAATATTACATCTGAATATTTACATGAAGTTTTTAATAAAACGGAGTTTTTAAAAAAATATGAATCTTATATTCCTATCGTTTTAGAGTGGTTGATTTATAAAAAAGAAGAGAAAAAACAACAATATAATACAGAGAAATCGTTAATTACCTGGATAAAAAAATTAATAAAATTTTCAGATGGAAAAACCGAAAATGCTGTTGAAATTGTTGAATCTTCGATTGCTAATTTATGGGAAGGCATATTCCCACTAGACGATAAAAAACAAAAAAATAAAAAACCTGTGACTGTAGATTTTAGTCAACAGAATACAGGGAAAAAATACGGAGGCTTCTGATGGTACAAAAGAAAGTCGATGAACTAACAAAAATGGGAATGGGAATAATTGGCCCAAGGATAAAAGATAGTTGTTGCGTTTTTTGTGGCGCAGATTTGTCAATAACAAAATATTGCGATTGCAAAAAATCAATGAGGGTAAATCAACAAGTAAAAAAATTGAGAAGATTGATAGACAAATATAGCTATGTAACTGATTTAAAAGAATACACTCGATTGCAATTATCTGAGGCGAATTTCCCTAAAAAATTTGCTGGCATGGACTTTTCTGATTATGTAACAGAAACCAATGAGCAAAAAAACAACCTTCTTATAATGAAAAATTATGTTGATAAAGCATTGGAACATTATTTAAAGGCAACAAATTTAATATTTGTAGGGAATTTTGGTAATGGAAAAACAATGTTAATGAGTATTGGAGGAGATGAAATAATCCGAAAATACGGAATACAGGTTAAATATGTTAATATCTTTGACTTTGCTGAATCAATAAAAAAATCGTTTGAAAGTAAAGAATTATCAACTTCAAAGATAATAGAAGGTTATAAAAAAGCACCAATATTAATTCTTGATGATATTGATAAAATAAACCCTTCCCCCTTTATAATCGACCTCATGTATGGAATTGCAAATTATCGTGGAGAAAATAAACTTCCGACTTGGATAAATGCAAATCATTCACTAGAGGACCTATCTAATAATTTTTATGGAGAAGGTACGATATCAAGATTTTATGATTCAAGCATAAAAGCTAAATTCACTGGTGAAAATTGGAGATTACGAACATAAGAGGATAATTATGACTTATAAAACAAAAGCTGAACCAAAAACAACTGCTGATAATATTCCTGTATTCTGCGCTTATGACAAAATTGTGAATATAGAAAAAATAAAACCTAATCCAGCAAACCCAAATAAGCATCCAGAAGAACAAATTGAGGCATTAGCTCAAAATATAAAAACAATAGGTTGGAGATATCCGATAACAGTTTCTAATCAATCCGGCATGATAGTCAAAGGACATGGGCGATTAATGGCGGCTAAATTTCTTGGGGTAAAAGAGATTCCTGTAGATTATCAGAATTATTCAAGCGATGAAGAAGAGATGGCAGATCTTCTCTTTGATAACAAAATTCAAGAATTATCAGAAACGGATAGAAAAATTTTATTAAATTGTTTTGAGAACTTTGATACCGGAAACATTCCGTTCGAATTGAGTGGATATTCAGAAGAAGATTACAGAGATTTAGCATCGGCATTTGATGAGTTCCAGCCTAAAGAAAAAACAAAGGATCCAGAAGAGATCCCAGAGGTACAACAAAAAGAATCAAAATTCAAATGTTGTGATTTTGAAAAATGTTGCCCTTGTTATGGGCAGAAAGGATGCTCAAGGGCTTAATTATGGAGAGAAGAGTTTTGGAAAATACCAGTAAAGAAAATATCAAAAGAGATTTTCAAAATTATCGTACTTATGTTTGCAAAGTTAGAAGTAAAAGAGATCAGTTAACTGCAATAAAAACAAAACTTCAAGGATTGCAAAGTGCGAAAATTACTGATATGCCCAAAAACACTATTCCTAGAAATGATAAAAATTTATTCCTACTACAAGAAAAAATGGATATAGAGGAATCTTTAAGAAAACTTCTGAAGAAAAAAGATAGCGAACGAAAAAGATTGAATAAAATTTTAAAAGACTTGGAAAGCGATGATACGGCTGGATTATTAACAAGAAAACCAGAAGTATTAACTGCCGAAGCAAGTGTTTTAAGACTTCGATATATGTGTGGTTTTTCGTGGGAAGAGGTAAATGAGGCTTTTTATTCTGAAGATAAAGATTTCGAAATAAACACAGATGTATATCTAAAAAGAATTTTCAGATATCACGGACAAGCTTTTATTGATTTACAAAAAATGCGTAAAGGAGGGAAATGATGGACATCGTAAAAATTGTAAATGGCCGAAAAATAGAATTTTGCCTTCCTGCAAGTCAATATGTGGCAGGTCTCATAGAAAAGGATATTCATGAAGAATACGATCTCGAAGTTGTTTTAATGGGTACTGGTGCGAGAATAAAGAAACATTCCAAAAAAAAATATGTAGATTACCACGATAAAGAACATATTTCATACATAAGAACACAAAGACCTCCTATAGAATTGGGAGGTCTTTATTGGGAAGCATCAAAAGATCTAGCAGTTTTTTATAAAAGCAACTCTGAAGAAGAAAATACACGTTTAAAAAAAGAAGGTGTTTTACAAATTCCTTATGACATCTTTAGACATTTAAGAGATGAAGATATTGTTGAAATCAATGGAACAGATGTAGGGAAAAACGGCAAAGATATAAGGCTTAAATTTAGAGGAACCAAAGAATATATTAAACAATTTGGGAAAATAGAACAATTACCAGAATCAATGCCGTTTTATATAGTTCCAAAAGATAAATTTAGTCGTAATTTTTTGGTAACTCCACCAGCAAAAATGACAAAAAAAAGGAATTTTCGTAAAGGTGGGGTATAGATATGGATCTCAATGAAGAAAAAAAATATTTGAATAAATTAGAGGTAGATCCTAAAAGGCAAAAAAAATATTTGAATAAATGTTTAAGAGTTTTAAAAGGGAAAAAATCTTATAAAATTAAAACTTTTATAGATTTAGCAAAAGCAATAAAAATTTCAATAAAAACATTCCGTTTTTATAACCTAAATAATGTGCCAGAAATAAAAGAAATACTACAATCCAACCGGCATGAAAAAAGTGTTAAAAATGCGAAACAAAAAAAGGAACCTAATCTCCCTCAAAAAAATGTAAAACCGGAAGAAAATCTCCCTCAAAAAAATGTGGAAGAAAAAAGAATACGCTCGTATGAAGAAATAAAAGCGAAACTATTTGGATATAAAGCTTTTAAAACAAAAAATTATAATAAACTCACCAAATCAGCTCAAATTTTAATCGACAGACAAATCGGAATATTGGAGTGGGTTCTTTTAATGGAAAAAAATATTGATAATGGAGGAAATAATGGTAGTGAAGATAATACAGGAATCTGAAACAAAGAATTTCTGGACATTCAAAGAATTGAAACTAGAAAATGATGCAAAACCTTATGATTTACCCAAAGAACAATTAGCAAAAGCTTTTATTAAATTAAAAATATGGCAAGAAGAACCTTGTGCCAGTGATTTTACATCAAAACTCTATTCCCTAATGGCAAAAGCAGATGCTGAAAATTTTAGAAAAATTTTTAATGGCTTTCCTGCAAGAGCAACAGCTTATAGTTTATGGTTTTGGAGTACCGATAAAAATCAATTGAATAAATACTTCGGAGGGAATAATGGATTTGAGTTATGACGAATTAAAACAGGCTTATGATGATTTAAGTAATAATTACGATATTTTACAGAGAAAATTTCACGATGCACTAATAACTGAAGATGCTCTTATGACTGTAAAAAACGAAATAATTGATAGTTTGCAAAATGCGAATGCTTTATTAGTTAAGCAATATGAACTTGTAGTAAAACAAAATCGAAATTTACAAGAAGAATTAAGAAAAAAAGATAGTGGCGAAAGCAAAATGTAATTGCTTACACCTTCGCATTAGTTTGGCGACCATGCGAAGTTTCGGAGGAATTTATGGAAGTTAGACGTTGGACCGAATCAGCCATCAACTGCTGGAAAAGAGGTGCAGTATGTGAAGGTTGTATTTATAACAACTTTTTTGCAAGCCAAAAGACATGCAAAATGAAATCAACCATCATATTGCTTGTAAAGAAGTTTGGGCCACCCCCTGACGAAAAAGAAAAAACTTTTATAATGGAGGATAAAATGCTTACAACTTGTGATTTAAAAAGAGTTATGGAAAAAGCTTCAGAAGGATTAACTTTAGATCTTAAGTTAACCAAAGATTGGAAATTCGAAAGAGAAAATTGGCTTGGAGGGATCCGTTATTTGTTTATATTACCAAATGGATATGAAGTATCTGTTATAAAGAATTTTGGAAGTTATGGTGCAAGGTATGACAAATGGGAACTTTGTGTCATGAAAAATTCTGAAATTGTAAAAACTTTCTTAACTCCCAAAGAAGTTAAAGGCTGGTTAACAGATGCTGAAGTTGAAGAAATATTAGAAAAAATAAGCAAAATACAGGAAGAATTATGTCAGTAGAACAATTAAAAAGAGTTGAGAGAGTAAACACATATGCAGCCGTTTATAAAATGGTTGCACCCATAGAATATGGTAAATTTGCAATTCTTGATGATAAAGAAAGAGAAGATTGTTTAAAATCTGCGGAAGGATTAATAATGAAAATAAATGCTGAAATGGAACTAATATCAAGAAACTAACCGAATCAATGTTCCAAATGTTCCATAACAGAGAAAGGAGGCGCCTATGCTGAAGGTTGATATATAGGCTGGTTGCATATATATCGTAAAAGGAAAGCCTTCATTAAAAAACTCTCCCTAAAAACTTAATAACATGTCAAAAGGCTCTGAATTTCCACCCGGTTATTATTTGGTAAGGTTTTACCCAGAGCCTTTTTTAATGCGAGGAAAAAAAGGTGCAAAATGAGGAAAAATTAAAAAATTATGTCTCTTGTGCTGCATTGGAACATTTGCAAAATTTTATAATTGAAGGCTTGAGGTTATCTCCTGAAGAAATGCAAAATTATAAAAATGCTATGCAGAAACATAAAAAGGTTAAAAAGGTTATTAAAGAACAAATTGTAAAAAGAAAAGAAACAAATAATTATTTTGGCGAATTTCGAGATTTAGAACGACAAATTTATAAAGAACTCGATATTGAACAAAAAGAAATGAAAAAATTTAAACATTTGTGCGTAATGGAAGAATTAACAAATACAGAAGCAAAAATAGTCGAATATTTAAAACAAGGTTATTCCTATAATGAATGTGCTAAAAAACTATTTGTTAGCATTACTACATTGAAAACACATGTGAATAATATTTTTCAGAAAAAAGGGGTTTCTTCTCTGCAAGAATTGTTAGTGCTAGAGCTAACAGGTCAGATCAAAGGTGTAAAAATTGCAGAAAAAACAAAAGAAACAACTTATAATAGCGCACTAAATCTATTAAGTAATTTGCTGTAAATAAAAGGAGGTCAAATGAGTAAAGGTACAAAATTAACAGATTTGAATGAATATTTATTCGATCAAATAAAAAGATTAAATGATACTAGTTTAACTAAAGAAGAGGTAAACACAGAAATTCAAAAAGCACAAGCTATCACAAATATTGCAGATACAATTATTAAAAATGGAGAATTAACTTTAAAAACTGCATTAATAATGCAAAAAATGGGTGGTGGAAAAACATCAGCAACACTCCCTGCAATGTTAACAACTAGTCAGAATGAAGCTGGAGGCACTGATGAAGAAGAAGTATAGCCAAGAAGTTTACGACTTTATTGCTGCCAATGTAAAAGGACTTTCAACTGAAGAACTAGTAAATTTAACCAATGAAAAATTTAATCTAGATTTTACCACGGCTAGGATGCACAGCTACAAAAGAAATCATAAATTAAAAAGTGGCATTAGGTATAATGGTTGGCGAAAAAGAAAAAAATTATTTCCAGAGGAAATTGATAAGTTTATAAGAGAAAATGCAACCGGCATGTATAACAAAGACTTAACAGAATTAGTCAATAAAACTTTTGGAACAAATTATACAAAAAATCAGATAGATTGCTATAAGACAAATCATCATATATCAAGTGGTTTAACCGGACATTTTGAAAAAGGACACATTCCCCAAAATAAAGGAAAAAAAATGTCTGAAGAACAATACAAAAAATGTGCTGCAACAATGTTTAAAAAAGGGAATATTCCACATAATTATAGGCCAATAGGCTCTGAAAGAATTGGAAAAGATGGATATATGCAAGTAAAAGTAGCAGATCCACATACTTGGAAACAAAAACACGTAATGATATATGAAGAGCATTATGGACCAATCCCAGAAGGTAATAAGGTTATATTCCTAGATCGAAATATTAGAAATTTTGATATAGAGAATCTGGCATGTGTAACAAGTGCAGAATTAGCACGACTAAATCAAAACCATAGAATAAGCACATTCCCAGAAGTAACCAAAGCAGGATTAACTCTTGAAAGATACAAAAGTGAAGTAAGAAAGAAAAGGAAAGAACATGGCCATTAAACATTTAAATAGGCTTAATTACAAATGGGAAGAGTTAAGTCGTAAAGAAAAAACAGATATTCTTACAGTAGCAATGTTGCGAAATATATGTATAATTGGCAATGGTTATAGAATTGGAATGCGTGAAATCAATGTGAATATTGGTAAACACAAAAACAATTTACGCATTGATGTTTTGGAAATAAATAAAAGAAAAAATGCTCTTGTTGGTTATGAAATAAAATCTTGTATTGAAGATTTTAGGGCTGATAAAAAATGGGAAAATTATTTAACTCTTATAAATCAATTATATTTTGTGTTCGATAGTGAAACATTTGAAAAACATAATGAAGAAATTCTTCAAAAAATTGGGAATAAAGCTGGAGTTTATACATATAGCCATAATTATAATTGGATTACTTTTGTTAAAGGTGGTCAATATTTTCAATTAGAACCAAAAGATGAAACTTTTTATAGAACAATTTTGTTTAATTATTTACTTAGAAAAGCGCAGTTAGAAATAAGGGGGAATAATGCAAGCAACTCAAGTAATAACAGAATTAGAACGGAAAATTCAACAAACCTGTGAAATGGTTAAAAACAAAACATGTCCACCAAGGTCACTACATCAAATTCCATATGATATAGCTGAAAAATTATTCAACTTAAAACTCGATAAAAGGCTCGATTATTTCGAAGAATTGCAAGAGTTTATGTCTGATGATTTATATTGGACCGTTCTTCGTGCTCTTTGGATTGATGACGGAATCTGTAACGAAAGATGGGAAAATTTACTATTTGCAGAACGCAAAAGACACCATAAATTAATGAAATCTTCAGATAGACAAGCCTTGAAGAAATTACCAAAGGAAATGATTGTATATAGAGCTTGCGACAAAAAAGAAGATGCGAAAAACTGCAATTGGACATTAGATCCAAATGTTGCAGTAAGATTTCATAAAAAAATGATAGCAACTAAAAAAATAAAAAAAACGGATATTTACGCATATTTTAATTCGAGAAGAGAACAAGAAGTAATTTTAAAAAAGGAGGCTTTAGATGGGAATACTTGGAAAAATTTATAAAATTATTATTGGAATAATTGCTGTATTAAGCTGCATTATAATTGTTCCATTGATGATTCCGTTTTGGATAATCTTCGAAGTCGGCTCAAGGATTGCTGAAAGAGAAATTGACAAAGCAGAAAAAGGAGAATTTGAAGATGGGCCAGAAGATTAAAGAGGAAAAAAGTAAAAGATTTGAAAATACATGCTGGTATGTTTCAAATAAAATAAAAAATCTAAAAAATTTAAATGAAATATATCGATATGTATTTTTTAAGGATAAAAAATACCATATAGCAGAAAATTGTGCAGAATTTATTTATATAGACCTAACTGTTGATGACATAGAAGAACACGGAGAGGTTTGGAAAGACTTAGTAAAGGTCCGAAACAATTATAATTTTATAAAAAGATTTAGATGCACCGGCGCAAAAGATAAAACCGGTGCATTGATTTTTGAAGGAGATATTGTTGAAACCAAAATTGGTACCCAAAAAGAAAAAGCCTGTGTAACTTATATTGATAGCCACACAGGTTGGAATAAAGGATGCACATCTGTAGGTTCTTATCAAAAACATACAGTAATAATTGGAGATATTATTCAAACCCCAGAACTAGATTGGAGAGCAAAAGAACATTTGGAAGAATTTGAAATAAAAAATTTCAGAAATAATTAAAAGGAAGGTCAAAATGATTAAAATATGGTTATACCAAGAAACTCTAGATCTGCAATTATTTAATTGCGAATGTACCCAAAAATATGTAGAAGATAAATACAGACTTATAGCTACAACAAATACAGATTTAAAAGATTGGTTCAAAAATTTTGAGTTAGATGGTCAGCTTTATGATACACGTGCAAAAACAAGCTACAAAGATACAAATCACGAAATAAAAAACATATTTGCTGAACCATATGAAATCAAATGTTTAAAAGAAATAAAAAGAAATCCGCAAATCGAGAATATGAATAATGCGATATGTCCTGTGTGTGGTTATGTTGATTACCATTGTTGGGAAAATCAATGCCCAGATGAAAATTATGAATGTCCTAGATGTAAATCGAGTTTGTTATTGGAGCATAAGTATGAAAAAGATTATGACGATTGTTTGACAATGTTTCAAAGGACAACATTTAAAAAAATACATTATCCTCAACGAATACAAGCGATCACAGGAGAATAAATAATGAAAAATAGGTTAAAGTTTAGAATTTTCTGTAAATCAGAAAATAAAATGATGCTATTTAATGATCCTACATTAATTGATGGCGAAACAGGAAAAGGTGGATTATTATTCAAGAATTACGATCATAAAATAACAAATGTGCATGAAGTTAAAGCTGATGATTTAGTAATAATGCAAAGCACAGGATTGCAAGATATTAACAAAAAAATAATTTTTGAGGGTGATATCGTAAGATCCAAAGAATATCCTTTTTGGTGTGAAGATAAATACAATTATTCTGCCGAAATTTGCTGGGCTAAAGAAAGTGCTCAGTTCTTTTATTATGTTTTTAGAAATAAAGATGCAGATGTAGTAGGAAGATCAACAGGTAATACCGGAACTTTAGAAGATTATGATAATTGGGAAGTAATTGGCAATAAATACGAAAACCCAGAATTATTAGAGGAGGATGAATGACAGAAAGAATACAGCAGGACCGCTATAAATTCAGAGTATGGCATAAAAAAAGGAAAAAGATGTATAAAGTTTTGCATTTGCATGTTGGAACTTATGAAAATGGTGGAGATTGGGCAACCGCTGAAGGCTTTAATATAATTACTCAACAAAATATGCACATTCAAGTAGAACCCAAAGACTGTATTTTGATGCAATGCTTGGGATTGAAAGACAAAAAGAACAACCTTTTATATGAAGGAGATATTGTTAGAGCTTATTTTGAAAGAGAATCTGGCGATATTGATTACGATTTAATGACTGTTGTACATGTTCCTGAATGGTGTGCATTTGTGCTAAAAGGTTGCAAAACAGGAAGTTATGAAGATTTTATTTTTACTGAATACGATCCAAAAGAATATGAAATTGTCGGCAACATATACGAAAACCCAGAATTATTGGAGAAAACAAATGAAAGATAGATTTAAAACAAGAATTTTTGATAAGACAACAAACACAATGCACTATAACGATTTTGTAATTACTTCAACCGGATATGTTGCAAAACTTGAAAGAGTAAATCTTGCAGAAGCATACAACAAAAGTCCAGAATTATGGAATAGTGAAAACGATACTCTTTTTATAAATCAAGAAGATTTTGATTTTGACGAAAAAATGATAGTTATGCAATGCACAGGCTTAAAAGACAAAAACAACAAGTGGATCTATGAGGGAGATATAGTTAAAGATATAAATATTCCGAGTTATTTCTGTATTGTTGAATGGATTAAAGGTGGTTTTTATTTAAAATCAACTGTCAGCAATTCATTCTTGCTATTTGATACAACTCAACAAGAAGTAATCGGCAACATATACGAAAACCCAGAATTATTGGAGAAATATTATGAAAATTGATGAAATACAGGAAGTAAACAGGGTTTTTACTATTAGGCTAATTGATGAAATGAACGATTATGAAGATGTAGATGTTCAAATGTCAACAGAACATCTGGATCCTAGAAGCAAATTTTTCACGCATTGTGAAGTTAAATTCAATCAAAATCGAAATAGAACAATAGATAACCACATAAAATATCTTGAAACTATTTGCAAAGGATTAAAGGAATTAAAAGAAAAATTGGAGAAACCGGCATGAAAACAATGAATGAAATTATTAATGTAGTAATTAAAACAGCGCAAGATAAATTATTATTGCAGCAAGAGTTAGAAAATTTAAAAAAATCTCCCATGGCATTACCAACAGTAGAACCTGTTAAAGATGTTGCAGTTGCTGAATTACAAACAAGAGTTGCTTCCCTTCAAGCAGATATTAAAAGAGAGAAGGAAATACAAGAACTTGAACTCAGAATTGCATATAACGATGCAAAAATGGATGTATTAAAGTGGATAGTTGGAGAACCTATACATGGGGAAAATACGTGTATTCCGAAATCGGAGAAATTATAAAAAAGAAGATTGGCGAATAGAAGCCTATTGTAAAAAAGAATGTGCATATTGCTTGATCAAAAAAGACAATGGTCAGGCTTTTTGCTATGGACAATTCAGAAGAATAAAAGACGAGGCACTATTCCGTGGGAATGGTGCCGAGTGTACAAAGGTAGTAAAAATATGTTTTAGTAACGAATTTAAATTAATAGAGAGGTAATAATGAAAGGTCTAGGTATTTTTATTTTAGCAATTGGAATTGTATATGCGATCCGTTTGTGGGGTTATTTCAGCAAGGAGAGAAAAAATGAAGAACAAAAATAAATACAGAGTGTATTTCAAAGGTTCTGCATACGCAGATGCAAGATATGAAGATTTAGGAAGAACCGATGCTTTTTATTTACTTGAAGCTGATGGACAGATTGCAAGAAATGTTATTTATAAATGTCAAGAAAAAGGAAGAGAAGGCTCTTCGTGTAATATGCTTTTTACACCGGATAATAATTTGTACGACATTCAGTTTTGCACAGGTTTGAAAGATAAAAAGAATAAGTTGATTTACGAAGGGGATATTGTAAAAGGAATAGATCATTTAAATAGAGAAAGACTTTGCTATATTCACTATTCAGAAACGTATTGTTCTTATTTTATTTGTGGTGACTGCTGGAGTGATGAATATCTATTTAATTTAAAAGAAATTGAAATAATAGGAAATATTTATGAAAATCCAGAATTATTGGGAGAAGAATATCTTCAGGAGTTAAAAAATGAGCAAAAAAGATAGAATTTTAGATCTCCCTATAAAAAAGGTATGGTTTGATAAAATAAAAACCGGAGAAAAAACACACGAATACAGAAAAGCTACTCCTCATTGGTGTAACAATATTGGTATAAATATCCATTGTTTGCAAGTAGTGGATAAATTAAGAAAAGTAGATATTGTTAGGTTTAGAGCAGGACAAACTGTAAAATCAACAGATAAAGACAAAGTAATGTATTTTGAAATCAAAAGCATTGAAACTATTAATGGAAAAAATACGGATTTAGCAATAGACTGTAATGTTTTTGATATTGAGTTAGGAAGGAGAGTGTATATAAAATGACAAATGCAATAATTTGTGATTTAGACGGCTGTTTATTTGATACAGCTTGGATATTTGATGATGCAGAAAAATTAGGCTTTACAGGAGAACAAAAATGGGCATATTTTCATCAAAATGTAAATAATGAAAAATCTCGCACGTGCGAAAAATTAAAAAACATACTCTTAAATGTTGTTTCAAAAGATACTGTAATTGTTTTTATGACTGCAAGAAGTGAAGAAATACAATATGAAACAGAAACTCGGCTTGCGCAAGAATTACCAGAATTGACAAATAATTCTCTTTTATTAATGCGACAATATGGGAATTATCTTCCATCTGAAGTTGTTAAAGAAATGCTTTTGAGAAAAGTATTAGAAGATTATCATTTTAATGTTGTACTTGCAATAGATGATGATGATATGAATCTTTCAATGTTTGCGCACAATGGAATACCTACTTTAAAATGGGCAATTACGAGTGAAACTGAAGGAGAAAAAGATGTTTGTATTCATAAATGATAATTTTATTGATATTAATGAAATTGCAGCAGTAACCGAACCCAGAAGAGAAACAATAATGGCTTTTGGGTTTTCTTATGCTTTTTGTGTAATTTTAAAAAGTGGTAATGAAATAGAAATAAGCAATGAAGATGAAAAAAAGGCTACGGAAGAATACGATAAACTGATAAAATATATCGAGATTTATAGAGGTACAAATTATAGTGAGGTTCAACCGGCATGAAAACTTTAGAACACCAAATAACAATAACTGAAGCAATTAACAGTTTAGAGGCTCAACAAATGTCGGATCAAGAACTTATTTTATATGAAAAAGCTATAAAAGAAGTCAAAAAGAAAAGAGGAATCGGTGGCAGGTATGGTGGAGAGGAACATTATAAATCTGGAAGAGATGATTATATGACACCACCAGATATTTATGGATCTCTACTAGAATTATTTAACAGGAATAAATTCGATATAGATGTTTGTTGTACCAAAGAAAATATACCGGCAAATATACATTACACAAAAAACGAAAACGGACTGCTTCAGAAATGGAGCGGTCTTTGTTTTTGTAATCCACCTTGGGATAAAACTCCTAAATGGGTTGCAAAAGGTTTTGAAGAATCAACTAATCCAGGCACGCACATATGTTTTGTTATTCCATCAAACAGGTTTGAAACAGGATACATGCAAGATTACATAATAAATAATCCAAATGCTTTATGGTTAATTCTTCCACAAAAAAGAGGTTTTATTATCCCTGGCCAAGAAGATAAAAAACCTATCCCTTCCGTTGGTGTTGCAATCGCAATAATGTCACCAGAAGCTAAAAAACTTCAAAAAGAAATAAATAATAAAAATTTATTCAAGGCAACAGCTTTTATTGGGAATAGTTAAAGGAGAAAATATGGGAAAAGAACAATTACTTGCAAATTCATTAGAATGCGTAGGACATAGAATTACAAGAGCATTAAAAGAAGGAAAAACAGACATTCTAACATATCTACTCGAAGATATTACAAAAACATTAAATGAATTTTATGAAGGACAATATACATATTTTGATAGGTAACCTTTGACCTCCTCCAAAGAACCCTCGCTCTCCTGTTTAGGAGAGTGGGGGCTTTATTTTTTTTAATATTATCTTGAAAAGTGTTGACAAAAATCAAGATATGATTTATAATTAAATTATGGAAAAACAATTTATTGCAAAATATACAGCAGAAGCAGAAAACGAATTAAAAAGCCTTGATAAACAAAATTTAAAAAGAGCTTTGCGCACAGTTGCAACTTTTGAACAAGTTGGAAAGGATGGTGTAAACAGCAGACCTCTTAATAAAGAAGGTTTATTCGAATTAAAAAGTGACAAAGTTCGCATCTACTTCATGTATCACGAAAATAGTATCGTAATTATTGGACTTGTAACATTAAAGAAAACTCAAAAAGCACCAGAAAGATACAAAGAAATTGCAATGACCAGAATTGAAAAATACAAAAGGAGTAACGCCAATGGATAATTTAAAAACAAATGACGATCTCATCAAAGAATTATTAACACCAGAAGAACAAACTGAACTATACAATGAAGTGGACCAGGAAGTTAAGAAAATCCATGGTGGTTTTCGTGAAGGTTCCGGAAGAAAAAAGAAAAACCCAGACAATGTTCTTCAGTTCCAAATGCGAGTGTCAAAAAAAGAAAAAAGTTTCTTGCAATATGCAAGATCTCACAACATTGACTATGATGAGCTAATGGAAGGATAAATAAATTATTATAAAAAGATAGATTCCCTCACCTTATTTGGTGGGGGAATTTTTTTTGTCAATTTTTGCTAAAAAGTATTGGAAAAAATTTTTTCTTAAAAATATTTATTTTAGCTGCTTATAAGTTTTTTTGCGTGAGAGTTAATGAGAGTAAAAAAAATAATTTTTAATAAAATAAGAGTATTTAAGAGTTATTGGTAGTGAAAAAGACCTTAAACCTAGTGTATTGTTAAAATGAAGAAAAAATGATTCGGTTAGTTGCTGCATTAATGCAGCTTTTTTATTGTCGGAGGTGCAATGACTTATTTTAACAAAATAAAAATTGATACTTCAGACGTGCAAAAAAAATTTGAGAGATTATCCAGAGTATTAGGCGATCCTTCAGGAGTTTTTACTAGGACTATTGGAGATATGCAAAGACGTGCTCCAGGTAAAGTTGCTGATGCTGTTAGAGAAGTTTTCAGTATCAAAAAATCTGATGTGATGCCTACAAAGAAAAAAACTGATTTAAAAAAGGCTGGTTCAATAAAAATAAAAGGTCAAACGATTGCAGAATTGACACTTCATTATGAGGGCCGTGTTTTAACACCTTTGCACTTTGGAGTAACTCCAAAAACAATGCCTAAAAAAGGTAAAAAATATTCAGTAAAACTGAAAGTAAAAAAACAACAAAAAACAGTTAAATCTCCTACTAAAGACGGAAAAGTTCCTTTTGTGGCTCCTGCTCGTAAGGGTAGTAGCAGGATTATTCCGTGGTTAAGAGATACTGATGGAGTAATTAACCCTATGAGAACATTGTCTTTGCCTCAAATGGTAGACAATGAAACAGCTAGAGAAATAATGAATACTAGCTTGGGAGAACTTTTGCATGATAGATTTAACCATAATTTGAAAAGGTATATCGGCGAAGCAACAAAGAATTAACTCCAATTAAATAATATCGGTGGTCACTTTTGTAATCACCGGTATTCACAATTAAATATTTTGAGTAGATAGTGGCGAAAGCAACTTGTGAATTGCTTACATCTTCGCATTAGTTTGGCGACCATGCAAAGATGTTACTTTTAGTCATATTAAAAGCACCGCCTTAACCAGTGTATCACAGCACTAGGAAAAGGAAAATTAATATGACTAAAGACGTTATCACTGTCAATGAGCTTTTTAGTGGAATAGGGGCTCAAAAAAAGGCACTGCAAAGAATCGGTATTAAGCATGAAATTGTAGGTATTTCAGAAATCGATAAATATGCCATTACTAGTTATGAGGCTATATACGGAAAAACTTTCAACTATGGCGATATTAAAACTATTGAACGGCTTAATTATGCAGATTTGTGGACTTATTCATTCCCTTGTACCGATATTTCAGTTGCTGGTAGACAGGAAGGTATTAACGAAAACACTCGTTCAGGACTGTTGTATCAAGTTCAAAGATTACTTGAAATAGCAAAAGCTGATGGCACTCTTCCAAAGTATTTATTATTGGAGAATGTGAAAAATTTAGTTGGTAAAAAATTCAAGCCTCAATTTTTAGAATGGCTGGAATACCTTGATACATTAGGATACAATACATATTGGCAGGTATTAAATGCCAAACATTATGGAATACCTCAAAATAGAGAAAGAGTATATGGGGTAAGTATCCGAAAAGATGTAGATCGTGGAACTTTTAAATTCCCAGAAAAAGAAAATTTAAACAAAAGACTCATCGATATTTTAGAAGAAAAAGTTGATGAGTCTTTTTATTTGAAGCAAAAAACTTTAGAGTATTTTATAAATAATTCTCTTAAAAACCAAGAAAAGGGTAATGGTTTTAGGTTTAAACCTCATAATTCAGAACAAGCTGAAATTGCTTTTTCAGTAACAACAAAAGCTGGATCCAGAATGGATGATAATTATTTAATAGTTGCAAGCCGAGGCAGAAACCCACAAAACCCTTCTGATAGAACAAAGGGCTCTTTTTTTGAACAAAGATTAGAGCCAAATTTGCAAGGAATATCTAATACTTTGACAACAGTTCAAAAAGATAATCTTTTACTTGAAAAGAAAATTGTACAAGTTGGAAATCTTAAAAATACGGAGAGATTTGGTGGAAATCCTACAGAGGGAAGAGTTTATTCACAAGAAGGAATTGCACCAACGATATGCGCACGTTCAAATACACCTAAAATTATACAAGCAGGTAATATTGTAAATACAGGGAATTGGAATAATCCACAAAGAGGGCGCATATATTCAACTGAAGGAATAAGTCCAACTATTAATACTATGCAAGGTGGAGGACTTGAACCAAAGATTATAATAGGCAGTACTCAAAAGAATGCTGCAATAAACAATGAGGGTATATGTCCGACACTAACAAGTGCAATGGGATGTGGTGGTGGTCATATACCGATGCATAATTATAATTTGAGAATCAGAAAATTAACACCATTAGAGTGTTGGAGATTAATGGGATTTGATGATGCTGACTTTTATAAGGCACAAAATGCTGGAGTAAGTAAAACACAATTATATAAACAAGCTGGAAATTCTATTGTTGTTGATGTTCTTGAAAAAATCTTCAGCAATATGTTTCTTGAGTAAGTAAACAAAAAAATAAAGCCGTGACATTATGTCACGGTTTTATTTCATAACAAAGTTATTTGAGTAGATAGTGGCGAAAGCAACATGTGAATTGCTTACACCTTCGCATTAGTTTGGCGACCATGCGAAGATGTTACTTTTAGACATTTAAAAGCACCGCCTTAACCAGTGTATCACAGCACTGAGGAAAAGGAAGTAGTACTATGTCTAAAAAACAAGCAAATGAAGTATGCGAAAGAGCAAAAATCAATCAAGTAAATGTATTTTGTGCATTTGACGAAATTGTTGAAACTGCAAATCTAAAAGAAAACCCTAAAAACCCAAATACCCACCCAGAAGAACAAATTAGATTATTAGCCGATATTATTTCTAAAACAGGATGGAGGGCGCCAATAACTGTTTCAAGACGTTCCGGTTATATTGTTAAAGGACATGGGAGATTAAAAGCAGCAATATTGGCAGGGTTTGAATCTGTTCCAGTCGAATATCAAAATTTTTCAAGTGATGATGAAGAAAATGCAGCTCTATTGGCTGATAACAGGATTGCAGAATTATCGGAAATTGATTCAAAATTATTAGCGCAAATGTTTGATAGTTTTAATTTTGAGGATTATGGAGAATTGACCGGCTATACTCAAGATGAATACAACGAATTAATAAGTGTTATTGAAGAAACACAAGAAGTTGCAGATTTAGACACTATAGTTCTACCGGCAGAAAAAGGTAAGGCATTCACTAAAGCTGGAGATTTATGGTTATTAGGTAGGCACAGATTAGTCTGTGGAGATAGCCGTGACATAGATGTTTATAAAAAATTGATGGAAGATGAAATAGCTGATATGGTTATTACTGATCCACCATACAATGTTGATTACGAAGGTGGAACAGGATTAAAAATCGCTAATGACAATTTAAGTGATAGTGAATTTTATAAATTTCTTCTTGATTGCTTTAAGCCAATGAGTGAATTTTTAAAACCTGGTGGCGCATTGTATTGTTGGCACGCAGATAGTGAAAGAATAAACTTTCAACGTGCGTTAGAATTCGCTGGGATATTGATAAAGCAAAATCTAATCTGGGTAAAGAATTCATTTGTTATGGGTAGGCAAGACTACCAATGGAAACACGAATCTTGTTTGTATGGTTGGAAAGAAGGTGCAGCGCATTATTTTACAGAGAAGAGAAACATTCCAACAGTTAACGAATTAAAATCTATTGAATACGATAAGCTTAAGAAAGAAGAATTAATAGAACTTATCAAAAGAATTGCTGGTGCAACATCAACAATATTAAACTTCAATAGACCTACAAAGAGTACGCTTCACCCTACTATGAAGCCTGTTGATTTGTTTATTGATGGAATAGAAAATTCTTCAAGACCTGGCCAGATAGTCCTCGACTCATTTGGAGGATCTGGCACAACAATCATATCTTGCGAGAAGCTAGGAAGAAGAGCGAGAGTTATTGAATTAAGTCCTGAATATTGTGATGCAATAGTCAGAAGATACATGACTGTATTTGATAACACATTAATTAAATGTTTTAGAGAGGGTAACGAAATCAAGTCTCCTCTAAAAGCTATTGATGAGTAAAATTATTGATAGCTAGACGGCTCATTAAGGCTTGTAAAATTTCTTTGATGTATTGCAAAGTACAAAGAGGTCAAAAAACTCAATACAAGCCTTTCTGGTTCGTTATCGTGAAGAAAAAATAGCGAGTAGGTACTGTCAGAGAAAAAAATACTCTGTGGTGCTGGCGAGCCCAAAAGATATCTATTTTTTGAAAAAATTTTTTGAGTCGTTTCGTTTCGTTAGCAGAAAAAAATGTAAGGAAAATTATGGATGTAAGTAAACTAAAAACAACAGAATTTTTAGCTAATTACTTCGGAATAAGTGCAAGAAGAGTACAGCAGTTAGCACAGGATAATATAATTCCTAGTGTTAAAGAAAAGGGAACTTATTATTTTGATCCTCCGATTGCAATAAAGAAATATATAACTTTTTTACAAGATGCTCTTAATAAGAAAAATAAGAATACAGAAGAGCATGAAACAAAAAAGTTAGATGCTGAAATTCGATTAAAAGAAGCAAAAGCTACTGTTGCAGAAATAGAATTAAGTGAATTAAAAGGAAAAATGCACAGATCTGAAGATGTGCAAGCACTAATTGAAGATTTAGCTGCAACAATTAAAGGGATGATTGCTGGTTTACCAGGTCGTCTAGCAATGGATGTCGTTAATCTGAAAACTGCTGCCGAAGTTTCTGATGCTATTGAAAAAGCTTGCTTTGAAATACTAGATCAACTAGCAGAATATGAATACGATCCAGACTATTTCAAAGAAAAAGTTCAAGAACGTGGAGGATTAGCAAGTGACGACATTGATTCTGATTAGATGACAGATTTCTGTAAAACACCTGCCCAAATAGCAAAAGATTTAAACAAAACAATTAAACCTGCGCTAGCTTATTTTAAGCCACCAGAAAATTTGTTAGTTGATCAATGGGCAGATGAATATAGGGTTTTGAGTCCAGAAACATCGGCAGAAGCTGGACCATGGCGCACCGAACGCACACCTTATTTAAGAGAACCGATGAGAGCATTTAATGATCCTAAAGTTCATAGAATAACTATGGTTGCTGGTTCGCAGGTCGGAAAAACCGAATTAGAACTCAATATTATGGGTTATGTTATGGACCAGATACCAGGAACAATTATGTATGTTCACCCAAACCTTGGAGTTGCTAAAAAATTTTCAAGGGAACGTATTAAACCTATGTTGCGTGATTGCAAAAAGTTAAATAAAAAGGTTCATAACACAAAAGCAAAAGAGGGTAGTAATACAATATTGCAAAAAACATATCCTGGTGGAATATTAACAATTTGTGGTTCTGAAACTGCTTCTGATTTGTGTTCAACTCCAGCAAGAATTGCGTTGGGCGATGAAAGAGATCGTTGGCCCAAATCTGCTGGTGATGAAGGTGATCCTTGGGAACTTTTGCTATCAAGACAAATAACCTTTTATAATCATAAAGCAGTTGAAGTATCTACACCTACTATAAAAGGAGAAAGTGCAATTGAGGCTTCTTTTATGGAAGGAACACAGGAACGTTGGTATCATCAATGTCCACATTGTGGAGAATATGTGAATATCACTTTTAATCATATTAAATTTGATTTCACAAGCAAGATAGTAAATAAAAAAGAAATTTATAATATTCATTTTATTGCTTTTGCTTGCCCTCATTGTGGTGTGATGTCCTCTGAAGATGAAATGAGAAAACAACCAGCTAAATGGATTGCAGAAAATCCTGATGCATACGAAAAAGGTCATCGTTCTTTTTGGTTGAATGCATTTTCAAGTCCTTGGCTTACTTGGAGAAAAATAATCGAGAGATTTTTATCTTCAAGAAAAGATCCTGCAAAATTAAAAGTTGTTTATAACACTCTTTTTGGAGAATTGTGGGAGGACAGAGGAGATATGGCTGATGAAGATGAAATGCTTAAACGCAGAGAAGAGTACGATTCTGAATTTTTGCCAGATGGTGTTCTTGCCTTAACTTGTGGAGTCGATACACAAGACGATCGTCTAGAATATGAAATTGTAGGCTTTGGTTTATATGGCGAAACTTGGGGTATTAAAAAAGGTTATATAATGGGTCGACCTGATACACCAGAAGTATGGAAAAGGTTAGACGATGCAATTAACCATGTTTATTATCGCAAAAACGGCAAAGGCTTAAAAGTTACAATAACTTGTGTTGACTCTGGTGGTCACTTCACGCATGAAGTTTATGAACAATGCAGATTAAGACAAAATCAGCGAGTATTTCCAATAAAAGGTAAAGGTGGAGAAAATATTCCGTTCGTAGGAAAACCGAACAAAGTTTTTATTAAAGGAAATAAAAAGAAATTTGTTTGGCTTTATTCTATTGGGGTTGATGCTGGCAAAACAATTATTATGGATAATCTTCGTGTCCAAGAACCTGGTGCGAAATTTTGCCACTTCCCTTCAAATGAAGAACGAAACTATGACCTTAATTATTTCAATGGATTGCTTTCAGAAAAGCTTTCATTGATTAAAACAAAAAGTGGAAAACGCTGGGCTTGGGAAAAATTGCCAGGGCATAGATCTAATGAAGCATTAGACTGTCGAAATTATGCTCTTGCTGCTTTTAGAATCTGGGATCCAGATTTAGAAGCAATGAGAGAATATTTGCTCGAACCAATAAATAAAAAGCCAAAGGTTGTTCATAAAAAAGCCACAAGACGTGTTACTAAAAGTAGATTATTAGATGGCGGAGATTGGTAATGATAAACAAAGAATCAATTATAAAAAAAATAGAAGCCAAAAAAGTAAGACTAGCGGCTTATCAAGAACGTGAACTTGTAATGTTATCTCCTCAAGGAGTGCAGTCATATGGTATTGGCTCACGAAATGTCGCAAGATACAATACTGACCTTAATACAATTCGTACAGCAATTAAAGAATTAGAAAGTGAAATAGAAGATCTTGAAAATTCTTTAAAAGGTAAACGACCTCGTACAGCATGGGGAATTATCCCTAGAGATATTTAACCGGAGAATCATATGAAAAAAAATAAAACATTAACAAAAATAATAAATAAAGGATATTCTCAAACAGGTGCCAGTACAACGAAAAGAGCATTAAAAGGCTTTATTGCACAAAGTGGTTCCCCAAATGAGGATATTAATTATAATAACTATACCTTACGACAACGATCTAGAATATTAATGGCATCCGGAGGGATTGCTTTATCTGCAATTAATACAAATAGAACTAATGTCGTGGGAATAGGATTATATCCTAAAAGCAGAATAGATCATGAATATTTAGGCATGAGCCTTGAAGAAGCTAAAGCTTGGCAAAAAAATGCCGAAAGAGAGTTTTCTCTGTGGGCCAATAAAAAAAGAACTTGTGATGCAATAGGAGTAAATGATTTTTATTCAATGCAACAGTTAGTTTTTACAAGTAAGTTAGCTTCTGGGGATTGTTTTGGTTTAGTCAAAAGATATGAACCAACTAAAATGATGCCATATAGCTTAAGGATACATGTTATTGAAGCAGACAGAGTTTGTACCCCTGGAAAAAGTGGAACCGGAGGTAGGACTGACGGCCGTTTCAATGGAAACAGAGTGTATGATGGTGTTGAAGTTCTTGAAAACGGACTGATTGAAGCATACCATATAAGATCAACATATCCAGGAGATTTAAATGCTGGAACTGCAAAATGGACAAGGGTGCCTGCATACGGAAAAGAAACAGGTTTGCCGAACGTTCTTCATGTTATGAATTCTGAACGACCAGATCAATATAGAGGAGTTCCATTTTTAGCACCAGTAGTAGAGGCTGTCAATAATATCAGACGATATACTGAAGCCGAAATAATGGCTGCAATTATAGAAAGTTTTTATACGGCATTTATAACAACAGAAAGTGATGCAACAGACATTCCAATAGGCGAAGCTATACCGAATGATGAAATGTCTATTTCTGAAGATGATGTCGAATATGAAATGGGACCAGCCACTACAATAAAACTGAAACCAGGAGAAGGTGTTACTTTTGGAGATCCAAAAAGACCTACCGGAGGTTTTACAACTTTTGTGAAAGCTGTTGCTACACACATTGGTGCAGCACTCGAAATTCCTTCAGATTTATTGGAAAAATCTTTTAATGCAAGTTATTCAGCATCAAGAGCTGCTCTTCTTGAAGCCTGGAAAACTTTCAGAATGAGAAGAAAATGGTTTGTTTCAGATTTCTGTGATCCAATTTATGAATTATGGATGTATGAGGCTGTTGCACGTGGCAGATTAATTGCTCCAGGTTTTTTTGATGATCCATTGATAAGAGCTGCTTATTTGAATTGTATATGGATTGGTCCATCACAGGGTATGTTAGATCCAACTAAAGAAATTGCTGCTGAAATTATGGCTTGTGAAAATGGCTTAAGCACATATTCAGATTCGGCAACTCGTTTAAATGGATCAGATTGGGATGCAAATATGAGTAGGCTTTCTGTTGAGAATCAAAAACTTGCAGAAGTAAAAGTTGAATCATCAACTGTACAAGAACTTATAAATGAAGCAATAAAAGAAGGAATAAAATCGGAGGATAGTAATGGCACAAGCACTGAGTCAAACACCAAGTAAAAAAATAAACAAATTTTGGAATCTTGCAAATTTCGATGGAGTAAATGCCGAAATAACCATGTATGGAGAAATTTGCGATAAGCAACCTGTTGATTGGTGGACAGGAGAAGCTGAACCAGGGGAGTATATTACACCAGAAGGCTTCCTTGAAGATTTAAAAGTTATTAAAAATGCACAAAATGTAAATATTAAATTAAATTCTTGTGGTGGAGATTTATACACCGGAATTGCAATTCACAATGCACTTAAGAGTTTAAATAAAAATATTACAGTAGAAGTTGAGGGCATAGCTGCTAGTGCGGGGAGTATTATAATGTGTGCCGGAAATAAAGTCCGTGTCCATGTTGGATCAATGGTAATGATACATGGAGTTGCGGCAGAGCTAAGAGGGTTCTGGGGATTAGATGATTTAAAAAAACAAGTCAGATCTTTTGATACCAGCGAAACGGCAATTGCAGAAATCTATGCACAAAAAACAGGAATGGAAGTCGATAAACTTCGTTCAATGATGACAAAAGAAACTTGGATGACAGGAAGAGATGCTGTTGAAAAAGGTTTTGCAGATGAGCTTATAGAGGGAGAGCCTGTGCAAATCAATATGGTTAACAAAAGTGTTCTTCTGTCAAATGGTATTAAGTTAAATTTTGAAGGCCACAATATCCCTAATGACCTTATTCAAAATAAGACAGCTACAAACACAGGAGGAAAAAACAAAATGGAACAACAACAAGATCTTAAAAATTTCTTGGACAAATTGGGATCCGGAATTCAGGCAGCATTTTCAATGTTAACAAATTCTACAACCGTTGACACTGATGTGACTAGTGCTGAAGCAACAACTACACCAACAGGTAACGATGCACCTGCAAATACAGATGCACAAGCTGGACAGGCTCCAGAATCCGAAACAAATGTGGATGAAAAAATCAATGCAGCAGTATTGGCTGAAAGAAATCGTTGTAAAGAAATTGATGCTCTCCCAGCTAATGTAAGTCAAGAATTAAAGAATGCTGCAAAGTATGGAGAAAAACCATGTAATGCAAGTGACTTAGCTTTATTTGTATTAGCAAAAAGTAATGCACAAAATAGTGTTGCATTAAATTTATTGGAACAAGATGCTAAATTATCTAATTCTTCAGAAGTTCAAGGTGCATCAGCTCCAACTGACAATTTAACTGAAGATCAAAAAAAGATTAATGAAGCAAAACAATTTGCACAGCAAAGACAAGAAAGAAAGAAAAATAGAAAATAGGAGGAAAACATGAGCAAAGTTTTAAATGAAGTTGTTGGTACAGTAGAATACGATAACCTTTTTTATTCAAACAATGTTCCTGCAATTGCAAATGGTGTAATTGTTGCATCTGGTCAAGGCGAACTTAAAAGGGGTACGTTATTAGCAAAAACAGCAGACAATAAAATGATTGTTTTAGGTTCTGCTGAAGGAACTGCTGATTGTGTTCTTACTGATGATATTGATGCAACAGATGCAGATGTTGAAACTACAGCATATATTCAAGGAAACTTCAATATTAATGCGTTAATTGTTGCTGACGAATACACAATCACAGAAGCTGACAAAGATGCTTTAAGAACAAAAAATATCTTGTTAGGCAATACATTAGGTTAATCATTAAATAAGTAAATAGGAGGAATTATAAAATGGCATTTGATTATAACCATGTACCATCTTTTATTGCAGCAATAAAAGAGGAAAAACCATTCTCAACATTTTTAAAAGATAGATATTTCCCAGATGGCGAAAATTTTGCAACAGACGAAGTTCTTGTTGAATACAAAAAAGGAAATAAAAAGCTTGCTCCATTTGTAGCGCCAAGGGTTGGTGGTGTAACAATGAAACGTGATGGTTACACTGCAAAAACTTTTGCACCTGCATATATCGCACCAAAAAGACCGCTTACAATTGACGATTTGAAAAAGAAAAGAATGGGAGAAGCTTTATATTCTCAAATGACACCAGAAGATCGTGCATCTGAAATTATGTTAGATGATGAAAACGAGTTAGATGAAGCTATCGCAAGAACAGAAAATTGGATGGCAGCTCAACTATTGGTAAATGCATCAATTATTATGGAAGCAAAAACTGAAAACCCTGATATTAATGAAGAAAAAGAAATTTATTTCTATGAAGGCGATTCAAACGATTGGATTTATACAGTTGATACTGATTGGAGTGATCCGAATGCTGATATTCTTGGTGACATTGCAGCTATGTGTCGTTTCCAAGCAGCTTCAGGAGTTTCTTCAAAAGAATTACTTGTTGATGCAGTAGCAGGTAACGCAATTTTAAATAATACAAAAATCAAGGAACTTTTAGATAATCGTAATTACAATATTGGTTCTATTGATCCTGTATTACAAGAATATGGAGTAGCAAAATTAGCGACTTTAAATTGTCAAGGTTTCGTTATTGATGTTCTTCAGTATGCAGAAGAATATGAAAATGAACAAGGTCAAAGTGTTCCTTATTTGCCAAAAGGTCAAGTAACTCTTCTTGCTCCAGCTTGTGGAAAAACTTCATATGGTGCAGTTTCGCAGATCGAAAGTGATGACGAGTGGCATACATATGCTGAAAAAAGAGTTCCGTTAATTCTTACAGACAAAAAAAGTCAATCAAAAGAATTACGTTTGGCATCAGCACCATTACTAATGCCTAATAGACATCATGCTTGGATCACATCTAAAGTTGTTAAGTAAAATGGAATAAAGGAGAAATTATGAAGATACAAATTGTAAAAGGTGTTTATGGACACAAAGAAAATGGTATCACAACACCAAAATCTAAAAATAGCGAACCTTTTGAAGTTGCTGATGCAAAAGCAAAAGAATTAATTAAGCAAGGTATTGCTATTAAATATACAGGCTTAAAATCTGAAGCTGATGCTCCAATTCGTTATAGAGAAAGTTTGGCTCCAAAACAAAATACAAAACCAGCAAATGCAGATAATACTCCTGCACAAGCTGAAACAAATAACGAAACAGATGCACAACAAGAAGATGAAGAAAACACTGTTGAATACAGCATGAAAAATACAAAAGATGAACTTTTGAAAATTGCTGAAGATTTAGGTGTTGAAATTTCAGATCCGGATAATACCACAAAGCAACAAATCATTGATTTATTAGATGAAGCATTCGCAGGTGATGCTCCACAAATCGGTGACAATGAAGGAATTGTTGCGTAATGAATTTTCAAGAAATGCTTGAAAATGATATTGATAACGTATTCTTAAATATTGATGAATTAGGTACATTACACTCCATTGAAGGCAAGGAAATTCTTTGCATTTTTGATGATGAGGCATTAAGAGAGAGGCAAGCAGGTGCAGAACTTGGTGTATCTGAAAGTAGCATCTTAATTTTTGCTAAAACAAAAGACCTTCCTTGCCAAAAAGGAGTGAATCAGCATTTAAAAGTGGATCATCGAGAATACACGATTGATGCTTGGGATGAAAATATGGGAATGACACAAATAGCATTGTCAGGGGTTCGCTCTGCATAGGGGGAGATATGGCAACTACACTTAATAATTTGGAAATCATTGCAAATTGGTTAAAAGAAAAAGTCTGTTCCCAATTGACCTATAAAAAACCAAATGATGAGAATAATGACAATACTTATGAATATCAGCTTGTGAACCCAGATGTTCATATTGTCTATATTCCACCAAAAGATATAATTCCAGAAACAAGACATGTATCACCATCAATAGTTGTTCAATATGATAACAACAAAACATTTCCCAAAGAATCAAAAGGAATGATTAATATTAGACTAGGGTTTTCTATTTGGAACCCTGGACTTCATTCTTCTGGAGATTATGAAAGAAATGTTGATGGATATAAAGATGTAATGAATTTTGTTCAATATGTTGAAGATGCTTTAGTAAAAGAGGAATTAATCGGTCCAATAAGAATACGTTTAGAAGATGGGATAGAAAGTGGCCCATTAAAAGAACAAGGGGTTATAGCAGATTATTATCCCTATTGGTTTGCATATTTGACCTTTACCGGAGAATACTGCAAATCAACTGTCCACAAAAAATACGATCATTTATTATAGCCTGCAAAAATAAAGGAGGAAAAAATGGCATACAAACATGGTATGTATGCATACATAGGTAATTCTGCTGCAAAAAGTGTTACTTCAGCAGGAACTGTTGCCGTGTATGTTGGTACTGCACCAGTAAACCTTGTAAAAGGTTATAAAGAAAAAGGGGTCGTGAATACTCCGGTTAAATTATCAAATTATTTACATGCACAAAAAACCGTTGGTTATTCTGTGGATTGGGAAAACTTCACAATCTGCGAAGCCATTGGCGCACATTTTGATAATAAACTTGGAAATATTGGCCCAATTTATGTAATTAATGTGTTGGATCCTGAGATACATAAAAAGAATGCAGCAACAACAAAAATATTAAACTTTGTTAATGGAAGAGCTGAATTTATTTCAGACACTGTTATTCTTGATACTGTAGCTATTGCAGAAAAGACACAAGATGTTGATTTCTCTGTGGATTATAACTTTACTACCGGAAAAGTGTTATTAAATTCATTAGGAAGTACTCCTCTTGAAGGAAATATTGAAATTTCTTTTAGTGAAGTAGATCCAACATTGATTGATGAAAATGCAATTATAGGTGGAAAAACAGCATCAGGAGAATACTCTGGTATAGGAGCATTACCACTTGTTTATAATAAATTGCAAGGTTTGATTCCAAACTTATTATCAGCATTAAAATTTAATGAAAATAAAAAAGTTTATAATGCAATGGTTACTGCAATTCAACAAGTTAATGACCAATGGGATGCATTTGCAGTTGCAGATATTCCATTAACCGGAGAAGCTGATACAGAAACAGATATATATGAATATAGTGGAGATGTGACAGGAACATTCTATACTTCTGAAGAAATAAAAGTGGGTATAACTGCTTTTTCAAACAAGCTCCTTTCTAAACCGATCGGTGCAGTTTCTGCTGTTGACACATCAGCTGGAACTGTTACCATCGGCGAAGGAAATTCTGAAACATTGACTGTTGGAGATACTGTTAAGAAAACTGTTGAAACAACAATTGATACGATAGAAGAAGCAATGGCTTGGAAAGTAAATAATGCTTATGATAGTGAAAGAACTAAAGTGTTCTGGCCTCAAGTTTATGATGCAGGAACTGAAAGAATCTTTCATTGTTCAACTCTTGCTATTGTTGAATTTATGCGTGCTGATAATTTGCATAAGAATGTGCCTTGTGAAACTTGTTCAAACAAAGAAATTCCTGCAACATCACAGTATTTTGGGAAAAATTCTAAAAATACAGGCTTTGATAGAGCAGAAGCTAACAATTTGAATGAAGTTGGTATCTCAACAGCATATTCAGATGGTGGAAAAATGAAGCTATGGGGTGGCCATACTGCAAAATTCAGATATGGTTCAGATGATGATGTCAGATGCGTATTTGATACATACATGAGAACTCTTATGCATTTAGAAAATACGTTCCAAAAGCGAAATGGTGCCGAAATCGATAAACCATTTACACCTGCAAAGAGAGATTCAATTCTTAATTATGAACAAAATGCACTTGATGATTTAGTTGCAATTGGGGCTCTTGTTGGAGAACCAAAAATTTACTTCCTTGCTTCTGAAAATTCAACTGAAGATATGATCCAAGGAGATTTTAAATTTAATATCCCAGTTACAACTACACCTCAATTCAAATCTGCGACAGCTGAAGTTAATTACACAGATGAAGGTCTATCATCATTAACGGAAGGAGTGGAATAATATGACATTAGATAAAATGGGCGCTGTTTTAGCGACAAAAGTATTATGCGACAATGATGTTGTTGCAGAAGATGTTTCAATAACACTTCCTGATATTAATTTTGTTACATCTGAAGTAAATGGATTAGGCAAAATTAATATTCCAACATGTCTAACAGAAGCATTGCAATCAACAATAACTTCTGTTGGTATGGATCGAGGCTTTTTTAATATGCTTGGATTAAGTTCCAAAACTTTTGAATACAGGTTTGTTAAAAGCTCTCTAGACACATCAGGAGATACAGGAGTGAAAGGGTACAAAGCCTTTTTAAAAGGACTTACCTCTAATATTCCAGGAGGTGGTGTTGAACCAGGCTCTAGTTGGAGTGGAGATGTCACCTTTGAAGTTACAAGATATCAATTATATGCCGATGGAGTTGAAAAAATCTTAATCGACAAAATAAAAGGTATTTGTAAAATTAATGGAAAAGATTACGCAAAGGAAATTCAATCTTTGCTATAAGTGTATGTACTATATAAGGGGCGAAATTCGCCCCTTTTTATTTGAACAGGAGAAAAACAATGACTGATATTATTACTTTAATAACACCTTTGAAAGTAAATGGTGTCGATAGAACAGAATTTAAACACGATATAAGCAAAATTAATATCAATGACATGGCCGATATCGAGAAAGAAAGAAGTAAAATGCTTGGTTCTCAAGCTGGAACAGTTTTTCGTGTGATGCAAAATGATAATTTGATGCACACATTACTTGGAATGCACGCAATTATAAAATGCAATCCAGAGGTCGATATTAACGATTTAATGAGAATCGAAGGTTATGACTTATATCAAATAACTTTAATTGGCATGCGTTTTTTCTCAAAACCGGCTATCCAGGACTCAAAAGACTCCGGAAAGCCGCAAGAGGATACGCAAGAGAATATAACAGTTCAGTAAAAGATTTATACCAAATGCCAATAGTAGATTTATTGGAAGAATTGCAAGAAGCAATTAAGGATCTAGAAGAACAAAAAGCAGCTAACGAAAAAAAACAAAAAGAAATGCAAATTAAAATGAGAGGAAAACGGAGGAAAAGATAGTGTCTCAAAAAGAAACAATGAAAACAGTTGTAGAACTTGCTGGTGCTGTCGATCCTTCCCTCGGTAAAAGTTTACAAGAAGCTCAAAAAGCTCTTGGAGGTATTGATTTAAAAGCTGCAGCTATGGGTGCGGCTTTTGTTACTGCTGGTGTTGTTGCGGTAAAAGCTTTGGCTGATATAAGCAAAGGCTTATATGATCTAGGTGCAGAGTTCGATGCTGCATATGATTCAATAAGAATCGGAACTGGTGCTACAGGAGAAGAATTAGAAGCATTAAAAGATGATTTCAAAGATGTTTATAATTCAGTTCCAACCACCATGGAAAATGCAAGCACAGCAATAGCAGATTTTAATACAAGACTAGGAGTGTCTGGAGATGTATTAACTGAATTATCTTCTCAAGCAATTGCCGTTAGTGATATGCTTGGGGAAGATTTAACTACAACTATTGAAAATTCTTCTCACGCATTTCAACAATGGGGTGTTGCAACAAATAGCATGGGAAAAGAAATGGACTATGTGTTCAAAGTTTCTCAAGCAACAGGAAAATCTTTTAGTGAGATTATGTTAGCAATGACTGACTATGGTCCACAACTTCAAGATTTAGGGTTCTCCTTTGAACAATCTGCAGCAATGATAGGGCAAATGGAAAAAGCAGGTTTAAGAACAGAAGAAGTCTTGGGTGCATTGAAAAAGTCTGTGGGTACTTTTGCCAAAGATGGTATGAGTGCAGCCGAAGGTTTCCAAGTTTATTATGAAGCAATTAAGAATGCTGGAGATGCAGCAGAAGCAACTGCATTAGCAAATGAAGTGTTTGGTATGCGTGCAGGTTCAACTGTAGCTTCAGCAATTAGAAATGGAACTCTGGAACTTGAAGCATTTACAAATGCTATGAATGAGAGTGATGAGAGCATTATGAAAGCAATGTGGGATACTGCTGATGCAGCAGAAAAATCTCAATTGCTCGCACAGCAAATGCAATTACTTATTGAACCTTTAGCCGGAGCTATTTTTGATGGAGTGGCAGATTTAATGCCGACACTCTCTTCAATGATGAAAGAAATATCTCCTGTTATTCAAAAAGTTGTTGAAATTTTAGTCCCAATGGTAAATAGTATCTTTGGCCATGTTGCAGAATTTATTGAACAATCAGCACCAATCATGGCTGAATTTGCTGATGCTGTATTGCCTTTAATTTCTGAAGTTTTAGCAACTATAATGCCGTTATTACTAGAGATAGTGTCAGAATTATTGCCACCAATACTTGCGATAGTTAAAGCAATAATGCCTATTCTTCAAATTTTATGTGCGGTTATAGGTGAAGCATTGGTTCAAGCTGTTAATCTTATAATGCCACTATTAACAGGCTTATTGGATATTTTTGCTAATATTATAGACTTTATTGTCAATGTTTTTACTCTGCAATGGGGAGAAGCATGGCAAAATGTTGTGAATATTTTTGGAAGTACTTTCAGTCTAATAGGAGAATTAATTAAAGCTCCTTTGAATGTGGTAATTGGACTAATAAATACGATAATTGCAGGTATTAATGCAATGAAAATACAAATTCCAGATTGGGTGCCTGGTCTTGGAGGTAAAGATTTTTCGTTGAATATTCCTGTAATACCAATGCTTGCAAGTGGAGGCTTTACTGATGGGTTATCTATTGCAGGGGAAGAAGGTACTGAAGCTGTAATTTCTTTTCAAGAAAAATATAGAAGCAAAAATATTGACATTTGGAAAAAAGCTGGAGAAATGCTTGGTGTTGGAGATAATTATTCTTCGAATGAAACAATAGTTTCTTTTGGAGATATTGTTTTTGCTCCACAAATCAAAATTGATGGAGGAGGTACCTTTAACGAGCAATCTTTGATGGAACAGCTTAATGAATATAAATCTGAATTCATAGACTTTGTAGAAAACGAATTAAAAATGAGGGCAAAAAAAGCATATGGCTGTAACTATTGAAGGAACTTATGATGAAATAGCTATCCAAGGGGAAACTTTTGATATGTTGGCTTATAGGATCTATACAGAAGAAAGAATGAGCAAATATCTTCGTTATTATAATCCTCAATATTCTGATGTTATTAAATTTCAAGGTGGCGAACAAATAAAAGTTCCTATTGTTACAGCAGTAGAATCTGTTGAGTCATTGGCGCCTTGGAGGAGATAAATGTTAGCAAAATTTTATAAGCTAGAATGGGATATTTCTCCAAAATATTTGAAAATGTTTGAAAATTGGGATAGTCAATTGTCATTAAAAACAACAAAAGATGGTAATTCCAACAAACAAACCGGAAATGGAAGTGAACTGAGAAATCTCTCACTTTCTTATAAGGCTATTTCGAGTGCAGGAGTTAATATTCTTAAAGAATTAGAAACTGTAAGATCAATGCTTGGAGTAATTGCACCTCTTCAGATCAATGAAAAAAGATTATTTTCAACATTATTTTTATTGACAGATGCACAAACTTCGAATTTTAGCATTACACCAAATGGTCAAATTGTTAGTTGCGAAATAAGTCTTTCTTTTGTCGAAATAAGAGTTGGATCAGGAACTGGTGGAAGCCTTAAAGTTTTATATAATGACATTGACATAACAAAAGACATCACTGTTATTGAATGTGAGCATGAAATGAACTCTGAAGATAAACCAGATGAAATAAAAATAAAATTCGCAGATAATAATCATTTATGGGATGGTTGGAATCCAAATAACACTGATACTATAAAAGTAATTGACGGAATCGCAAAAACAGGAAAAATGTATATTCAATCCGTTCTACCAGAAAATGGATATATGAATCTAACAGGTACAAGTATCCCTGATAAAATGCGAAAAGTTATAAAAGAAAACAATAAATCTTGGAGCAATGTTAAATTTTTACAAGTAATTACAGAAATTGCAGGTAGAAATGGGCTCTCTCTTGAAAGCCATGATGTAGAAAACAGAACAATTCCGTTTATAGAACAAGAAAACATTTCTGATTTAAAATTTTTAGCAGAAAAATGTGAATTGGAAGGCTGTTCTTTTGTAGTTTATGATGGAAAACTCGTTTTGTATTCTCCGGAAGCGATCGAAAAAAGCACACCTGTTAAAACAGTAACCATAAAAGATGATACAAATTATAAATATGATGATAATTCTATCAACGCATATGGAGCTTGTGAAATTGATAATGGAAGTATGGCTGGATATGCTTCAGCTGAAAACAAAAACGAGAATGTGTTTAGAAAAATTCTCAAAGGTTACATTGATAATGAAACGGAAGGCAATTTGTATGCAAAAAATATTCTTGCAAAAATGAATCGCTCATTAAAAACAGGCAGTTTCCAGACTGACATAATGAGAGATTTATCCGCTGCAAGTTTAGTTGCATTAAATACACCAGGAGCAACTTCTAATAATGGAAATGTTTTTTATACGAAAGTCCGGCATGATTATGTAAAGAAAAAAACAAACCATTATTTTAGATTTTTAGCATAGAGGATTATATGGCAGAAATATTAAAAGGTAAAATTTCATCAATAGAATCTGAACCTATTGATGCTAATAATCATGCAACTACAGCTAAAGTTGTTTCATTGATTGGTGGCGCTGTGACACGACCTCTCGTAATTCCATGGTATTTAAGAGGAACGATGGGGAATCTAGCCCCAGAAACAGAGGTTGTGTATGTGTTATTTGAGGATAAAACAGGCTATATATTAGGCCGTTTTGATGGAAATTTTCAAGACCATATTCCTTATAATTTAATTATTGATGGGAATATAACTCAGAATGGAGATACCAAAACTAGTGGCAATGTTTCTGCTGCCGATTTTGTAAGTGCTGCTTATGGATCAACCAATGAACATGCTCACACAGATAGTCAAGGTGGAACTACAACCCCACCTAATTAGAGGTTTATATGACAATTCAAGCACAATTCAATCAAATAAAGTGGGAGATATCTGATACAAAAATAATGACAATCAATTCTATTAGCCTTTCTTTTGGTGTAAAAACCGAATCCAAAAAAGGTGCCGATGGAAATGATAAAACTGTTGTAAAAGGGTTTAAAAAAGACTCTCTAACAATAAGTTATTCATTAGATAGATCTTGTGGAGTATATCCAGAAAAAGAACATCAAAAAGCCTGTTCTCTTATTGGTATAAAAGATACTTTCATATTAGGTGGTAAAAGATTTGGACCATTAAAGACAATGCTAATGGCGGTCAAACCTTCAAATATAGTCTATGCACCTTCTGGGGTAATTCTATCAATGAATTTAACTTTGACTTTTGGTGAACCTGAAGAAGAAAAGGAAAAGAAAACCGAACAAAAGAAAAAAGTTACAAAAAATAAAGCGACATTAGCTATTGATGCAAAAAAACTTGAACAAAATACAAAAGCAAAAGGAATAAAATAATGAAAAGTATAGGAAATGGAGATCCACAAGTTTGCGTACAAAATATTTTAAATATCACTCGTGGTCAAGCTCCATATTTAAGAGGTATGGGATTGAATGGAGATTTATATGACAAACCAATGGAAGAGGTAAAGCCTTTAGCTTTAGCTGATGCTGAAGAACAAATTGAAACTTACGAGAAAAGAGTTCAAATATTAAGCATCGATGCTGTGGAAACCAAAGACCATAATTTGAAGATTATTCCAGAAATTACTATAGTGGAGATTTAATTTATGATGGAAAATGCTGAATTATTTGCAACAATTGATGATGCAACTATTGAAAGTATTGTAAATGAAAATATAAAAAAATATGTATCTGAAGAATTGCATTCTGCTGATGAAAGAAGAATTTTTGCAAATGCAATGATTATTTTAATGTGTACTTTATATGCCGATTTGAATGAAAAAGCAAAAATGAGGCTTTTGAGATTCGCAAAAGCCGAAGTTCTTGATGAACTTGGCAAGCGTGTAGACTGTGAAAGAATGCCAAAGAATTTTTCAATCTCAACAGAAAGATACAAGCTTGCTGCACCATTGAGCATTAACGTAACTGTTCCCAAAGGATCAACTGTTACTCCAGACGGAATTCTAATCTATGAAACAACAGAGGTTGGAGTAATACCAGCAGGAAAATTATATGTTGATGTTCCTATTAAGGCTCAAAAAGGAGGTTCCGTTTACAATAATAAAGTACCTGGATCAATTAACACACAAGTAAGCAATGTTCCATATATTGCTAGTGTAGAGAATTTGGAAACAACATATAATGGCGATGATGGGGAACCATATCCATATAGTGAAAAACATCCAGATGGAGATGACGGCACCGGAGATAACAATTATAGAGAAAGAATCAGAAAAGCACCGGCTGGTTTTTCTACGGCAGGACCTGAAGAAGCATATGAATACTTCGCATTATCAGCAGATGCTAACATTGAAGATGTCAAAGTATCATCAAACCAATCTGCTGGAAGAGTTGATATTACAGTTATTGTGAATAACAGTAAAGTACCTTCTGAAGAAATTCTTAAAAAAGTAATCACAAGTTGCTCACAAAAAAACAGAAGGCCGATGAATGATGATGTACATGCATATGGACCAGCAATAAGAGAATATGATATTGAATTTAAATATTATGTTACTGAAGATGCAGAGCCAGAAACTGTACTAGCAATCGAAAATAAAGATGGTGCTATAGATCAATACATAAAATGGCAATCTGAAAAAATAACTAGAGATATTAACCCAGATAAATTAAGAGCCTTTCTTATGAACGCAGGTGCAAAAAGAGTAGATATTGTTAAGCCTGTATTTACAGATTTAGGATTAACCGGAGAAGTAAAATCGTATTCAATAGCAGATGCCGATAACAATGTTTATTATGTTTCAACTGAAGGAGAAAAAAATAGCAATGTTCCTGTGAATACAATTGTTTACAAAGATGCTCGTTTAACCTCTGAAATAGGCAAAGCATCTGAAAAACAATATACTTTTTTGGGAGAAGAAATAATATCTCCAAAGGGTATAGGAGAATTGGCCATGTTTTCTGGAAATCTAAAAGTAACCCATGAGGTAGAGGAGGAATAGTGAAACTCGACACTCTTGATTTTATAAAACTTTTACCAGATTTTATGAGAGATGATGGCTGTGTTAAAGCATTAAGTGAGTCAATCAACACTATCTTTAGACCTACAGCGCAAGATCTTAAGAAATTAAGTGATTGGGATAGAATTGATTCGATGACAGAAGCTGAACTTGATGAGCTGGCATGGGAATGCGACATAAGTTGGTATGATAAAACAGCAAGTCTAGAGGCAAAAAGAAGTATTTGCAAAAATTCTGATCGAATATTCATGACCAGAGCAACTACTGCAGCAGTAGAAGAAGTGCTTGCTACATATTTTTCAAATGCCAAATTAAGAGAGCATTTTATGTATGACAATATTGAGCCTCACTATTTCAAAATCGAAACAACTGATGTGAATTCATATACAGACAAATTATTAGTATTTTTAAGTGCATTAGAAAAAACAAAACGTAAATCTCAATGGCTGGATGCGATAGTTTTATTGCTGCAAGGTGCTGGAGAATTTACTGTTGGAATTGGAGTTTCAATACGTTCAAAAACAACATTCGATTGTAGAGAAAATTTATAGAGGAAAAATTTATGACAACTGATTCAAGTATACAAACCGGATTAACAAGATCTGGTCAATCAATATTAACACAAGCACAATTAGGTGCATCTGTAAAGTTCACAAAAGTGAAAATAGGAGATGGCGAACTCGGAATAATTAACCCTGAAGATTTAACAGATTTAATTAATCCTCTCCAAGAATTAGGAATATATAATGATGAAAAAATTGACGAACAAACCTTGTCCATCACAGCATTGATAACTCAAAGTGAAACTGGTTTTGTGTTCAGAGAAATTGGCTTATATGCTATTGATCCAGAAACAGGCTTGGAAGTTTTATATGCGTATGGAAATAAAGGTGATGTAGCATCTTATATTCCTTCAAATACTAGTAGTATTTCAGTAGAGGAAGAGGCAACAATTATTGTAAAAGTTGCAAATTCTTCAAATGTAACAGTAGTTATATCTCGTGAATACGCAACTAAAGGTCAAGGAATTCCACCTTCAGTATGTACTAATTTAAATATTTCAGAAGATGGTGCTATTAGAAAATTAACTTGGAATGATCCTAAAAATACAGTAATTGATATGTTTACTTTGTGTACTTGGGCAGGAACACAAATTCGTAAAAAATTTGGTAGTTATCCAAAGTCAGAAACTGACGGAGAATTAGTAGCAGATGTAACGACTTGGGGGCAATATTCTAAAGAACCATTGATAGATGAAAAAGGAGAAGGTTATTTTTATAAGGCATTTCCTTATTCAACACATGATGTTTATTGTAGAAATTCACAGAATGAATTTGGTACAAAAATATATGAATTTACAATTGATGATAACGACAGTAACCCATCAACCTGCGTTAAATATGTAGGTGCAAGTAAAGATTTTACACCTGCATACATGAATGCAACAACTAAAAAATTTGAATGGGGATCCATGGAATCAACATTCTTTATGGGATTAATAAAACCTTGTATGCTTCGTAGGGATGGTGTGCGTGATTATTATCTACATCCAAATGATTTAGGATTAAGAGAGGATGGAATCACAGCCTCTGATAATAAAAATGCTTCTTACGATGGTAATGCTATGCTTGAAGTAGGTCAAATATGGATTAAGGAGGAACAAATAGGCTCTTTGAAACATATATGCCTAGCAAATAAACAAGTTGATGAAAGTTATGATTGTTGGACTCACAAACGTGCAGATGGAAGTTATACGGAATTTTATTATAGAGCATTATATAATGGATCATTGATAGATAATGTAATACGTTCATTGTCTGGCAAAGACTGTTGCAGAAATGTTGCTGGTGATTTACAACTAGAATATGCGAAAGCAAATGGAGCTGGTTGGAGAGCTGACGAGTATAATTTTAGAAGATTGATTAATTATTTGTTGATTTTCATGGGTAAATCTTTAGATTTACAATCAGTATTCGGCACAGGAAGATATACTGGTTATACGGATACTACAAATACCGGTCAAATTATTACAACAGGAACAAATGATAAAAAAGGTCCATTCTATTGTGGTGGAGATAATGAAAGGGTAACTGTATTCTGGATGGAAGATTGGTGGGGAGAAATTTGGAAGTTTACAGAAGGTGTCATTCAGAAAAATGGAAAACTTCTTTATAAAATGTGTCTAGGCACCGATGATGGTTCTACCGTAGAAGATTACAATGCAGATGGTACCGGATATATAGATTCAGGAGTGACAATCTCTGGCACTGTATCTCAACTTTATATTAAGGAAATGAAGCTAGTTCCTCATTTGGGATTAGTTCCAATGGCGACTTCTGGGGGGTCCTCTTCAACTTACTATTGTGATGGAATGTGGAGTAATTCTACTGTAGTAGGCTTCGCTCGTTTTGGCTCGTATCCGGTTGATGGCTTGCTTGTTGGTCCGTTTTCGTTCGTTGTCTACTGGGCCGTGTCGGACTCGGATTGGGGCTCTGGCGTTGCGCTCTCTTACAGAAAACCTCTTTAGAGGGGGTTTGGGGGAACCCTCCCCCATAGTATTGAGCCTTTAGGCTCATGAAAAATTTTTTTCATGGGTACTTTCAGGAGGTGGGGAAATTATAACATGTATTTTTTTAAATGTTTGTGATATATTTTTCTTGGACTTGATTTTGTTGCACATTTAAAATTTGGGTAATAATTTACAGGCTTCGCTCGTTTTGGCTCGAATCCGAATGATGGCTTGCTTGTTGGTCCGTTTTCGTTCATTGTCAACAGGGCCGTGTCGAACTCGAATTGGAACTATGGCGTTGCGCTCTATTACTAATGATACAATAAGACTTACATTGTAGATTGTTATCCTCTCCCCATGGAGAAAATGCGCCGAAAAAGAGGCATGGATTAGTAGCACGTTGAAAGTCCGTGAGGCATTAGTAAGAGAAATGAAAAGTTATAACCACCTCTTTGAAAAAGCAATAAGTGATGAAATTATGGAACCAGCCTTGGATGATGCAACCGAACGAAAAAAAGATCGGCCAGACGTTCAAGACATTTTAAACAACAGAATTGAGTGCAAGGAACATCTCCGGCAACGAATGATTGCTGGAGATTTTATTCCTTTTGTCCACCAAGCAATAATAAAGCAAGATGGATATAGAAATAAACCAAGAAAAGTCGTTCAACCAAGATTTGATAGAGAAGAACCAGAACAATGGTTACATCATATAGTTATAAGAACATTAAAACCTATAATGATGAAAGGAATGTACGAATTTTCATGTGGTTCCATTCCTAAAAGAGGAATTCATTATGGAAAAAGATATCTTGAAAAATTCATAAGAGAAGGTAAATCCGAAATTAAATATGTTCTTAAATTCGATATTTATCATTTTTATGAAAATGTAAATGTTGAAATGCTAAAAGATCGATTTAGAAATATTATTCACGATGAAAAAATGCTAAAATTGATTTTTTACATTTTAGATACGAATGAATACCAATTACAAGGAAAAACATACAAAGGAGGTTTATTAATTGGGTTCTATCCATCTCAATGGTTTGCGAATTTCTTTTTGCAACCATTTGACCACTATATAAAAGAGCAATTAAAAGTTAAGTGTTATGTTCGTTATATGGATGATTGTGTAATATTTGGGAGGAATAAAAAAGAATTGCATCAAAAACTTGAAGCAATAAAGCAATATCTTGAAAAAATGGACCTCCAATTAAAATCAAATTATCAAATTTATAGGTTTGATTATATCGATAAATATGGTAAAAGAAGAGGTCGCTTTATTGACTTTATGGGTTTTAAATTTTACAGAGATAAAACCACTATTAGAAAAGGAATTTTTGCACGTGCAGTTAAAACAGCAAGGCGAATAAATAAAAAAGAAAAAATAACCTGGTTTGATGCTGCAAGAATGTTAAGCTATAAGGGATGGTTTAAGAGAACTGCTACATACAAAGCTTTTCAAAAATATATTGCAGCATTTGTTAATTTAGGTAATTTAAGAAAAATTATGAGTAATTATTCAAAGAGGAGGAACTCTAGAAATGACGAATTGGAAAAAAGTAGAAAGTGCAGTAAAGCCAGAAAACATTGATAAAAATTCTTCTCCAAATGGAGTATATGTCAGACGAGATATTCAAGAAGTTGCAACAATTGATGAGGAAAATAACGAAAAAACAAAATACACTTATTTAGAAAGTTTTATGACAAAGGATGAATATGCAAATTATTGCATAGAAAACAATATTATAAATACCCTTCTAGATAAAGATGACTCTCCTGAAGGACAACAATATGAATCTAGTTTAGAAAAGCCTGTTCAATATGTGAATGGGTTTTTTTATAAGCCAAATTACATCAAAAAATATAAAGAAATTATGGATGATATCCTTATAGCATTACAAATTAAAACTTTGTTAGGAGAAGATATTTCTGAAATTTTAAATAAAAAATTCGATGTGTTTGATGCAACCGGCTTGCCAGAAAACAAACAAACATTAAGTGTAAGTGAAATTGTTAATTTGTATTTATCTTTGTATGTAACAAAAGAAAATTTATATAGCATTTATAAAGAAATGAAAGCAAATAACAAATAAGGAGAAATTTATGTTTAAAAACTTTTTCAACAAAATTAAGTTAGTAAAAAAAATCAACGACGTTGTAAATGACGTGCAAGATTTCTTGAAAAACAATAAAGATAAGATTGACGAGGCAAAGAAAATTCTTGAACAATTTAGAGATTTAATTCCACAAGTTAAAGGACCTGTCAATGCAGCAATAGAATTTATTGAGAAATTAAAAAAATGAAATGGTGGCAAAGATTAAGAGGTTGGTTAATCTTCACTCCTGATGGGGGGTGGAGATTTAATATTAAATGGAGGTTTTAGTATGGTGCAGGTACATTTTAATACAGCTTTTGTGGATATGCCTGTTAATGTGATCAGAAGCTGGCTTGATGTTTATAAAGATAGATTGATTGGAAGCGCAATCTTCACAAAAAATGATTCGGTTACCTCAAAGGTTGTCAGATGGGCTGAAGGATTAAAATGTAAAGATAGTTGCTTCATTCCTTCTCATACAGGATCAATTATTGAATACAAAAATGACTTGTATATATTTGACATGAAGCCAATGAGGGCATCTGTAAGACCACTATATGAATATCTGACAACAACTGAAGATGAATATGCACTGGTTTTGAGAGATTTTGAAATTGATACAAGAATGTTTTCAATAAATGTTGCAGAACATATTGGAGAATTTTATCCTTTTCTATCAGCAATTAGAAGTGTTTTGACTAAAAGACAAACAAAATGGGTAAGACATTGTTCTGAGTTACATTTAAGAGAATTGCAGAAACAAGGACTTTTTAATGAACTTAATCCGGAGATAACACCAGATGAATTATTCCATGCGCTTGCAAAAGAGAGGTTGAAATGTTCCAAATAGAAGCTAGAGATGTTGTAACTTTTATTATTGCACTCTTCGGAGGTGGTGGAGTAGGTTGGATATTTGTACAACTTTACATAAAAGATGTTGCCAAAAAGGCTCTCAAAGATGATTTAGACAAAATAAATAAATCATATGAAGAACTTGATAAGAAATTTGAAGATGAAAAGAAAGCTTTCAGTAATTCAATAAAGGAAGTTGTTCAAAATAGCGAAAAAGCTGATACTGATTTACACCAGAGAATAAATCAAGTAGAACAAACATATGTAACCTGTAAATATTGTGAGATGCAACACCATAACCTAGAAACCACACTAAAAAGTATGGATGATAAATTAGATATTATTATAAAACAAGGATTAGGAGGGTAATTTGAAAATTTTTATAAACCCAGGCCATGGAGGAGATGATCCAGGAGTTGTTTCAAAACATAATATATACGAAAGTGATGTTGCATTAATCATAGGTAAAATTTTGTTAAATCGTTTGAAATTAAACGGCTTTTCTGCCGTACTGTATCAACAAAAAGAACATTACTACGAAATTTCAAAGGAAGAAAATAGAAGTGGGGCAACATTATTTATATCAATACATTGTAATGGTGTAGAGAACAAAGAAGCTCATGGGATTGAAACTTTATATTGTGAAAATTCTGATAAAGGGAAAATTTTTGCTGAAATTTTTCAAAACGAATTAGTAACAGCAACAGGTTTAACAGATAGAGGAATAAAATCTCGTGCTGATTTGCATGTTTTAAATAGAACTAAAGCACCTGCAATATTGATTGAATTAGCATTTTTGAGCAATGCTGAAGAAGAAAAATTATTAGTATTGCAACCGGAAACATTTGCAAATGCTATTTGGGAGGGAATAAAGAAAATACAAAATATGTAAACTTACATTGTTTTTCTGTGCTGTATACAAAGCAAAGAGGGGGAACCTTATTTATAGGGTTCCCCTTTTTTTTATTGGAATATTTTTAGTTAAATTTTTAAATAATTTGGACAATATTGGACAAAAAAGCCTCATTTTTATGATAAAAACTATAAGTAAACCACCTCAAATACAGTAAAATCAATAGAATATTTTTGAGAATATTTTTATTATAAAAATTAAAAAATTGGACAGGCTTGGACATTACATAGATTCGATATACCAAGCAGAATTTCCGTGATTATTAAAATTCCACTGTAATTGAAAATAAAAATTAAACTCCATAGAATTATCGTCTTTGTAATTATAAAAAGGTTTTGCCAGCTCAGTATGTCTGAAACTGTCAAAAGCATTTTTTATATCTTTAGCGAATTCTTTTCTAAAGTCAGCATATTCCATTTGTCGTTTTTTACGAGTATGACGATTAACAATGATCATTATTAATTCTCCATTCTTTGTCTATAATAACTGCAAATTAATTCAGAAGAAAGTTTATTTTTACAAATAAAAGTTGCTTTTTCTTCGTTGAATGATACAGAATTGATATTTTTTTCAAGATTTTTAGCTAATTTTATTGCCTCTGCATCATTTTTCAATTGAAACATTTTTATAATGTCATTTTTATATGAAATAGAAATAATCATTACTAAACCTCCTCTAAAGGTTGAATTTTATCAAGTGCAATATTATATTTTTTGCCATTCATATCAACACAAGTTGCGAAATCAACCTTACCATCTGCAAATTGATTTACCCAAGTATAGATAAGTAAACCCATTTCGTTAGTTTCAGTATTTTTAATTTTTGTACCGAATAATGCGTGATTTTTTTCTATCATGTCGTGCTCCTTTGTTATTGTCTTTTGTAGTTTAACTTACTTTGATAAAAATTAAACCTTTTATAATCAAAATATGTTCTATTGTTAAGGCGAATTTTAAGCAGCTTTTTTAATATTAAACACAGCATAAAAGACACCTCGATTTGTATCGAGATAGATTTTTCTGCCGTTTGAGAGTTCGAGAATCGATGCAAAAGGTCCAAAATAAAAGGGACAACATATGTTGTCCCTTTTATTTTGATTTTTGTTGGTTTGGTGTAATTTGCAATCAAGTTTGAGAAAAATTGACAGGGTATTTTGAGAAAAGTAGTTTTAAGTTATTCACCGAAGTAAATTATAGGTAAATGATTGTCTGCGGCATATTTTCTTAAAATATTATTTTTGAGGGAACTCAAATATAACAATAGGCAAGCCTTCTCTTTGAGCCTTTTCCAAATATTCGTCTGGTAGTTCATCAATATTAGTAGCGAAGATTCCAGAGATTGTTGGGTCTAGATAAGGACTTCGTTATGATATATATCATCTCTGAGTAAAATTTTTCTATTCTCTTCGGTGATGTCTGTTGCATTTCTAGAGAAGAATTCGGCATTTTTATTAAAATTTAATAGAGAAAGGAAAACCAAAGAAAATTGTGGTAATAGCTGTTATAAGAAAAATTTTGTTGATATCAATGGGAGTTTTAAAAAATCAGCAGCCTCTTGATCCAAATTGGGCAGAAAAAACAAGAACAATGTATTTGGAAAGTTTAAAAGTCGCCTAACTTTGTTTTGTAATAATAATTTTAAGTGTTTCATTTAATGCTAAATTTGTAATGCAAAAATTGACTCAAATAAATATACATTTTTCCCCAAGAAAAATTAAAAAAATACTTGACTTTTTAAACAGAATCTAAGTGTTAACTTTCATCTGTTAATACTTAATTTTGTTATTTCTTTTTTAAGTATCTGTTTCTTTTAGCATGAATTTATAATTTCTCTATATTTTTTTATGTTAAGATATATACAATGAAAAATTTACTTAAAATTTTACTAGTTTTTATAGGAACATTTTTTCTGCTAGTTTTTGCAAAACAAGCAGAAGCTTCTTATGAATATTCAACTAATGTTTATATAAAAAAAGATGTTCCAATTGAATATGTTGTTGCAACAATAAATCATAATGCGGAAATCATATCAAAGGATACAAACGATTCTCCTAATCAAGCAGGCGGAACACCATCGTTATTATGTATTCAAAAAGATACTCCAACTTTATCATATAAACTTTCTCAAAGTTTTTTTAATAACATTAATCATTCAATTAGTTTTACAAAACAACAAAATTACGCAAGAGCTCCATAAGTATTGCATATTTAGCAATCATAATACAGTAAATATTTTAAAAGGAGCTTAAAATGAACATAACAATGGTTAACGAAGGTCTTACCATTATGCTTATTGGTATGGGCACAGTTTTTGTATTCTTAACTATAATGATAGGTGTTATGCACTTAACAACCTTTGTTTTAAAATATATAAATAAATATTTCCCAGAAGAACTTCCGGTTGAAAAGAAACCGGCGAAAAAGAAAACAGCAGATGATGTTGAAATTGCGATAGCCATTGCTTGTGCATTTCAGCAAAGTCAAAAATCGTAATGCAATAGGAGGTTCTTATGAATAATAATGAAATTAATGAGAATAATTCTACTGGGAATTATTCAGATAAAGACATGCAAAATTCAAAATATGCAGATACTACAGGAACGGATGTATCAAGCGCATTAATATTTACAATAATTATATTTATAGCTATGTGGGTACTTAGCAAGTTTATAGGTTAAGAAGGAGAAAAAATGGAATTTATTACAAACAATGCAGTCTTGATATCAGGGTTGATATTATTAATTGCCTATGTTTTTATAGCATTAGAAAAAATCCCTAAAATGACTGTTGCGCTCATTGGAGCAGGTTTAACAGTTGTTTTAGGTTTAGTTAGTCAGACTAAAACAATAGATGGATTGTTAAATCAAAATTATTTCGCAAACTTTATTGATTTTAATGTAATTTTTTTTGCTAGTTTCAATGATGGTTATAGTTTCAATCACGACAAAAAGTGGGGTATTTAACTGGTTGGCAAATGAACTTTTAAAACTTACAAAAGGGCATCCAATAAAAATTTTATTTGCGTTAGGTTTGTTTACAGCAGTTGTTAGTAGTTTTTTAGACAATGTAACAACAGTAATATTAGTTATGCCAATCACCTTTGCTATTGCAAAAAACTTGAATATTAATCCCATTCCATTTCTAATCACGGAAATCTTATCTTCCAACGTAGGTGGCACTGCGACATTGATAGGTGACCCTCCAAACATTATCATTGGTAGTGCTGCCGGATTTTCTTTTATGGATTTTGTAAAAGAGTTGACACCTATTATTATTGTGATTTTAGCTGTAGTACTTTGCTTTTTGGCACTAATTTTCAAAAAGCAACTTGTTACAACAAAAGAAAAAATGGAAAGTATTGCAAATATTGACAATTCAAAAACAATTGTCGATAAAGTACATATGATTCGTTCCGTAATCATTTTAGGATTGGTTATATTGGGATTTATGCTACACGATGTAATTCATGTAGAAACATGTATTGTAGCACTTTTGGGTGCAAGTTTTATGCTAATATTTGAAAAACCTACCGAAATTTTAAAAGAAGTTGAATGGAATACAATTTTCTTTTTTGTGGGTTTATTTATAATTATTGGTGGACTTGAAGCTTCAGGTGGTATCAAATTAATGGCACAATGGTTAATTGATATAACCCAAGGAAGTCAAACGGCAACGGCTATGATGATATTATGGGGTTCAGGTATTATTTCAGGAATTATAGATAATATTCCATATACTGCAACAATGTCTCCAATGTTAGTTGAAATTCAAAAAACAATGGGAGCTGATTATACATATCCACTTTGGTGGGCATTATCGCTAGGGGCATGCTTGGGAGGCAATATGACCATAATTGGTGCGGCTGCAAATGTTATTGTTTCGGAGAACGCTTCTAAAGAGGGGTATCCGATCTCGTTTATTGGATTTATGAAATACGGAATACCAACAGTTATAATATCTTTAATCATATCTTCAATATATGTATATTTTAAATTTCTAAATTAACAACAAAAAGAGAGGTTTTATACCTCTCTTGCTTTTAAAAGATGGAGAAAAAGTATGGAAAGTTTTAATTTATTTTGTATTTTAGAATTACTTGGCGGATTGGCTTTTTTTCTTTATGGAATGCATATTATGTCGGCTTCATTAGAAAAAATTGCAGGTGGAAAATTAGAAAAAATTTTGAAAACTATGACTTCAAATCCGCTTAAAGGTTTAACCTTGGGAGTTGGCGTAACAGCAGTTATTCAAAGCTCTTCGGCTGTTACTGTTATGCTTGTTGGTTTAGTTAATTCTGGTTTGATGAAACTATCTCAAGCTATCGGTGTTATTATGGGTTCAAATATTGGTACAACTGCTACGGCTTGGATTTTAAGTTTAGCAGGTTTAGAAGGCGATAACCCTTTGATTAAGTTCTTTAAACCTGATTCGCTAACACCACTTTTAGCTTTTGTTGGCATGTTGATGTTTTTCGTTGCAAAAAGCAACAAAAACAAATCTTTTGGAACTGTTTTTTTAGGGTTCTCTATCCTAATGACCGGTATGATTTTTATGAGTTCTTCTATGAGTCCTCTTTCAAATTGTCCAAAATTTGTTAATTTATTAACCTTGTTTGATAACCCGTTGTTTGGGGTAGCTATTGGCACATTACTAACGGCAATTATTCAAAGTTCATCTGTTTCTGTAGGTATGTTGCAAGCATTGGCCCTAAAAGTTAATATTACTTGTGGTGCGGCATTACCAATTATTATGGGACAAAATATTGGTACTTGTATTACGGCCATTATTTCTAGTGTTGGAGTAAATTCTAATGCAAAAAAAGTTGCTGTTGTGCATTTATCATTCAATATTCTTGGGACATTGATATTTTTAATTCTTTTTCTAATAGGAAATTCTTTCTTTAAACTGCAATTTGTTAATGAAGTTGCAAATCCAGCAAACATAGCCGTAATTCACTCTATTTTTAATATTGGTACAACATTGCTTCTATTACCATTTGTTAAAGTGCTAGAAAAAATTGCAAATCTTGTTATAAAAGAAGAAACTGAAAGTAGTGCACTTGTTTTAGATGAAAGACTATTATTATCACCTGATTTAGCATTGTTTGAAGTAAAAGAAAAAGTAGTTGAAATGGTTGATATGATAAAAAGCAATCTTATTTATTCAACAAAACTATTCAAAAATTATAATCCTAAAAAAGTTCTAGTAATAACTAACAATGAAAACCTTATTTCATCTTATGAAAATGAGTTAAAATCTTTCTTGATTAAAATATCAAATAAAGAATTAGCAGAAGAAAATAGTCAAAAAATAGCTCAATTATTGATGATTATCAACGATTTTCAACAGATAAATATGTTATCAAAAGAAATTTTAGCTATTGCAGAACAAAAAACATTAAACAAGATAACTTTCTCAGACGAATTGATAAGTGATTTAAAAGCAATTGTCCAAGCAAACAGAGAAATTATTCGTTCTACAACTGAAATTGTCAAGAAAACAGACCTAATTTTGATAGGGAGAGTGGAAGTTTTAAAACAAAATCTCTCTGAATTGGTTTATAAAGCTAAAAACAAACATATCAAAAACATTCAAAACGGTAGTATGCCACTTGAATTTGATAATTTTATATTAAATTTATTTACTAATCTTGAAAGGGTTTCAGAACATTGTATAAACATTTGTGTTTTAAAAAAACAAAATAAAAAGATTGTAAATTCAGCTTGTGGTACAATATAGCCATGTCTTTATTAATATTATTTTGTGCGATAGTAATTTTTTCGTGTATTATTACAAACAAGTTCTCAAATAAACTTGGGATGCCATCATTAATATTTTTTATGTTCTTAGGAATGCTTTTTGGTTCTGATGGATTATTGAAAATATCTTTTAATGATTATGATTTAACAGCAAAATTATGTTCAGTTGGCTTGTTGTTTATTATTTTTTATGGTGGTTTTTGCACAAAGAAAATTAATAATTTAAAAGTTAATGCACAAGCTGTTTTATTATCTTCTCTGGGAACAATTTTAACGGCAGGATTTTGTACAGTATTTTGTTTTTATATTTTAAATCTTTCATTTGTAGAAAGTTTCTTAATTGGTGCTGTTATCAGTTCAACTGATGCGGCATCAGTATTTTCTATTTTGCGTTCAAGAAGATTAAATCTTAAATATAATACTGCGTCACTTTTAGAAATGGAAAGTGGTAGTAACGACCCATTTGCCTATATTTTAACTATAGTTGGCATAACAATGCTAAATGGAACAGGCGTTGTTGAAACGTTGCCATTGTTGTTTAAGCAAATATTTTTTGGAATATTATTCGGGGTTCTTATTGCTTTTGGTGCTTTATTCTTACTGAAAAAAACAAGGCTTTTAACTGATGGTACTGATACAATCTTTATTGTTGCAGTTGCTTTATTATCTTATTCACTTACCGATCTAATACATGGAAATGGTTATTTGAGTGTTTATATTACTGGCATTATTTTAGGAAATAGTGAGCTGAAAAACAAATTAAATTTAATGCATTTTTTTGATGGTATTACTGCATTATGTCAAGTAGCTATTTTCTTTTTGATTGGGCTATTATCTTTTCCGCATAGAATACCTGAAATAATAATACCTGCTATTTTAGTAATGATATTTTTAACTTTTATAGCTAGACCATTAGCAGTTTTTATTACGCTTGCACCATTTAAAATAAAATGGAATCAATTTTTATTTATATCAAGTGCTGGATTAAGAGGTGCTGCGTCAATTGTATTTGCAATACTTGTCGTTTCTGAAAATGTAAATCTAGCAAACGATTTGTTCCATATTGTATTCGTAGTTGCTTTATTATCAGTTTCTTTGCAGGGCTCTTTTTTACCCTTTATTGCTAAAAAAGTTGATATGATTGATAGATTTAGCGATGTAAGAAAAACTTTTAATGATTTTCAACAAGAATCTGCCATTTCATTGAATAAAACTTTTATTCAACAAGATCATCCTTGGGTAGGGCAATGTATTAAAGATATTCATTTTAATGGTAAAGCATTAATTTTAATGATTAAAAGAAATGATAAAAAAATTGCACCAAAAGGTTCAACCAAAATCTTAGAAAACGATGAAATACTTATTGGTTCTACTCATGCCGAATCCGATGTCGACATAAATTTATGCGAAACATTTATTGATAAAAAACATGAATGGTTGAATTTAAAAATAAAAGAGATTGCCCTGCCGGAAAATCATCTAATTGCCTTAATTAAACGCAATGAAGAATATTTTGTTCCAAATGGTTCTACAAAAATCAAATTAGATGATATCATTGTTTTTTATGATGTATAACAAAAAATTTATTTACTTCATGTCAATTCAGGATTTAAGAGGTTCTTGGCTTGTTGGTGGGAACTTTGATAAAAACGATAAAGTTTTTGAAACAAAAGACAGAGCTACAATTTCTGAGTTATCTGAATTGACGAATACTAATATAAATACAATTAAGAAGCATTTATCAAATTTAGTTGGAAATAATTACCTAACAAAACATGGTAAAACCCGCGGAGCTTGGTATACTAAAAGTAATTTTACAAACCTATAATTAGTTGAGGAGGTTTTTTGTTAAATTCTTATAACAATATGGATGAAGTTTTTGAACAAATCTTTGGATATAAACCAAGCAAGCGAGGTAAAGGATTTGAAATGCTTACTGGCGCAGTATTAAAAATCATTAATAATGCGAATGATATTACTCATGATGTAAAAAAGACAGGACTTTTTAGTTCAGATATATATCAAATTGATTTATTAATTGATGATAATAATGAATCTTTATTCGTTGAAGTAAAAGATTATAGTGAGCGTAAAAGCAAAACAGGACGAGGTGATGCTCAGAAATTAGCAGGAGCTTTGAATAATCTGGATGTCAATAAAGGATTATTGGTATCAGCAACTGGTTTCACCAATCCAACAATAAAGTACTCACAATCAACAAAAATTAATCCAAAAGCAAAAGAAATAAACCTATGTCTACTAAGACCTACTAATGATAAGGATACTGAAAATTTAATTTTTGAATTTGTTGTCGATGCAACATTTCAAATAATGGATCATTCTAAATCAAAAACAAACATATTACTAAATATGGAAAGTTTAAATAAAGCAATAGAAGAATTAAAAAAAGAAGGTTTGGTTGTAGATAAACACGAAGCAAGAGTTTGTGAATTTTTTGATGAAAAAGGAATGCATTTATCGTATAGAGAAAAATTTGATAGTTCAATTTATGGCATAGAGAAGAAACAATTTCCTTCAATTAGCTGTTCAAGGTAAATTAGTTCCGCAAAATCCACACGATGAGCCTGCAAGTGAACTATTAAAACGTATTAAACTTGAAAAAGAAAAACTTATTAAAGAGAAGAAAATCAAACCGGAAAAAAATCCTTCTGAAATCTTTAGAGGTTCCGATAATTTGCCTTATGAGAAAGTGGGCAAAGAAGAAAGGTGTATTGCAGAAGAAGTTCCATTTGAAATTCCTGATTCTTGGGAATGGGTAAGATTGGTTAATATATCCATAATACAAGAGGGGGCAGGTATAAGATCTTTTCAATATAGGGAATCTGGTACGCAAATATTAACGGTTACAAATATTTTAGAAAATGCGATAGATCTAGAAAAATCAAAAAAATATATATCCAAAGAAGAATATTTAGAGAAATATCAACATCTTACACCTAATATTGGTGACATTGTTACAGCTTGTTCAGGAGGAAGTTGGGGGAAAACAGCTATTTTTGATAAAACAGATACTATGTTGTTAAATACAAGTACGCTACGATTAAGATTTTTTAATGATCTCGCAAATAATATTTATTTATATTACATTACAAAATCGGAGTTTTTTAAAAGCCAATTAAGAGTACAGTTGTCAGGCATGCAGCCAAATTTTGGTTATGCTCATTATTCTAAAATATTAATTCCGCTCCCACCACTTGAAGAACAAGAGCGAATAGTCGCAAAGATTGAAGAACTAATGCCATTTGTTGAAGAATACGACAAAGTTGAAAAACAAAACAATGAATTAAATAAATCATTCCCTGATAAACTAAAAAAATCTATTCTTCAAGATGCAGTTCAAGGAAAACTTGTTCCTCAAAATCCTGATGATGAGCCGGCATGTAAGTTATTAAAAAGAATAAAAGCGGAAAAAGATAAGTTAATCAAAGAAAAGAAAATCAAAAAAGATAAGAACGAATCATACATTTTTAGAAGGGATAATTCTCATTATGAGATGTTAAACGGCGAAGAAAAATGTATTGACGACGAAATCCCATTCGACATCCCTGATTCTTGGGAGTGGGTGAGATTAAATAAGCTTGGAATAACGTTAACCGAAAATACACCTTCAAAAACTCATCCGGAATATTTCAATGGTAGCATCCCTTTTATATCTCCTGCTGACATATTAAATTACAAAATAAATTATTGCAATCAAAGTCTGTCTGATGTAGGGAAAAAATATGGAAGATTATGCAATCCAGGTTCAATACTCCAAGTTTGCATAGGTGGTTCTATTGGAAAACTTGCAATTGTGGATAGGGACATAGCGTTTAATCAACAAATTAATGCAATATCACCGATTTTATGCGTATCGTATTATTTATTTATTGCTATGCAATCTCCTTATTTTTATACATCTTTGAATGAGAAAGCCGGAGGGACTGCAACACCAATAATAAACAGAGGGGAATGGGATAAGCTATTAATCCCGCTACCACCTGTAGCAGAGCAAGAACGAATAGTTGCGAAGATTGAAGAATTACTTTCGAAAATAGAAAGGCTGACAAAATAGTCAGCCTTTACTTTTTACCAATCAATTATTGAATCAATGATTCGCCCAATGGAGTAAAAGTGACATATAGCAATGAATATAACTCAAATAATAACAAATTTAAAAAGTAATATAAATTTTTTAATAGAAAATGCTAATAGGGGCATGTTGGGTCCTTATGGAAATAATGTCACTTATACATGCTGCTCAAATATTAACGAATTATCTTTTGAATTTAGGGATAAAAATCCTAAATTCTATAATGAACTACAAGAAATTAGATTATCTTTCTTCCAGAATTATTATAGAATGGGCGTTTTGTAAGTAGTAGTCATTTTCTATTGGAACATTTTTATCAAAAAATGAATTTTTTAATGAGGTGTCGCATACAAGATTCCATTTTTTGCCATTTTGGTTTTGAGGTAATTTTATCCCTACAAGATTATCATTAGATGATGATGAAATGAATAATGAGTTTTTGTCTTCAATTTTATAACTTAAGGTATTTATGTGATTTGTATTCCAGTAGTCGTTATCATAAGGTTGAGCAAAAGACCCATCTGGTTTATAGTAGGTTATATTTTTATTAAATTCGCTACTTCTTAGAACAGGATGTTTTTTTCTGAAATTTATCATTTTTTGTGTGAAGTCATATATATTGCCTTCGGTTGAATTTTTATTTTTTGTTTTAGAAAAATCTAAATAATTTGTTTCATTATCCTGATTATAGGAATTACAATCTCCTGATTTGCTATGTCCTATCATATCTCCGATTTGAAGCATAGGAGTACCTTTGGCAAGCAAGGTCAGTGCTATTTGTTTTTTTATTGCCATAAGTTGTCTATTTTTATCTTCGTTATAATTTGAGGCAAAATGCCAGTCATTATTTCTTTTCTCAATTGAATTATTGTCATAAAGTGTATAACCGTCGTGAGAGTGGGTATAATTTATGGATTTATCACCATTAGGAAAGATACCGTGAGTCCCTTCTATAACATGTCTTAATTTGCTTGGGGTACTAGAAAAAGGATTAAGGGAATCATTTTTAAAAGTTTCTCTTGCAATATCATTCCATTGAGCCCAAACGTCAGGGAATTTCCCAATTTGATATGAGTTTGCACCTTTGCAAGTCCATGGTTCTGCAATAAGATATATTCCATTCCCGCTTTCTTCTGGGCGATTAACTTTGACCCCTTTTTCTTTAAGCATTTCACTTAATTTCCCAATTAAACTTTCGTTTGGGTTGTAGTTTACTTGTTCTGTTTTGTCAATATCCATTAATCCAACTGCTAAATCAAATCTAAAGGCATCAACCCCTTGGTTTGCCCAATAGGCAATTGAATCTGCGATAAGTTCCATTGTTTCTTCTTCGGCTGAGTTGATATCATTTTTGCAGTCCGAATTTGAATTATATTTTCCATTTTTTTGTTTGTAGTACATCTGATTATCTATTAATGAATAACTAAATTGACGTACATCATTGATATCGTCGTTATTTGGGGCGATTTCTCCAGTGTGATTGTATACTACATCCATACATACTTTTATGTCCTCTTTGTGGAATTCTTTTATCATTTTTCTGAATTCTTTTAAGGCTCCTCCAGCAGTTTTATCAAAAGCATATCTTTTTACTGGGGCAAAATGTCTAAGAGTCATATACCCCCAATAGTTGTTACTGTTGCTATTATTGTCAAATTCGCATAAAGGTAAAAATTCGACCATTGTTATCCCAGAGTCTTTTATTTTCTTAGCAAAATTTTTGGCTCCTAAATA
>SUTY01000069.1 GCA_015152455.1 Cyanobacteria bacterium SIG32 | reverse complement strand
GAATTTAGCCCAAGAGTTGTTGAATGTATAAAGGAATTAACGGCTCAGGGAATTAAAGTTGTTTTGGTTACTGGCAGAATGCACAGTTCAACGTTCCCTATCGCACAAAAACTGGGTTTAGATACTCCGATAGTATCTTATCAAGGTGGTTTAATAAAAGATATTAATAACAAAACTCTTTATCAAAAAGATTTGGATGTAAGTTATGCCAAAGAAATTATTCAATGGGCAAGAAAAAATAATATTCATTTGAATTTATATTTAGATGACAAATTGTATGTAGAAGAAGACAACGATACGATAAAAAAATACGTTGTTGGTAAATATGTTGATTACACTGTATGTAATTTTGATGATTTAAAAATCGAAAATGTTAATAAAATTCTTGCGATTGATTATACGGATGCGGAAAGAGTTACCTCTTGGGTAGAAGAATTAAGTCAAAAATATCCTGATTTATACATTGTAAAATCAACACCGTATTTTTGTGAGATAGGAAATATTGAGGCTAAAAAATCTTCCGGTGTTGATTATCTTCGTGATATGTGGGGATTTAAAAAAGAAGAAGTTATGGCTATTGGCGACCAAAATAATGATATTGAGCTTTTAAAAGCTGGTGGTGTTGCTGTTGCGATGGGTAATGCGACACGAGAATTGAAAAAGTATGCTAATTTTGTAACTGATACCGTTGATGAAGACGGTTTTGTAAAAGCAGTTAACATTTATACAGGAGTAAAATATGTTTAGAGTCGGCTTAGGTTATGATATTCACGAACTAACAACAGGACGTGATTTGATTATTGGCGGAGTTAAAATTACTCACGAAAAAGGGCTTTTAGGTCATTCTGATGCTGATGTTTTAATCCATGCAATTATTGATGCAATGCTTGGTGCTTTGGCTTTGGCTGATATCGGAACACTTTTCCCTGATACAGACAAAATATATAAAAACATTGATAGCACAATTCTGTTGAAAAAAGTTTATGAAAAAATTACTGAAAAGGGTTGGCAAATAGTAAATATTGATAGTAATATTATTGCTCAAGAACCTAAAATGATGCCTTATATTCCGAAAATGAAAGAAGTTTTGTGCCAGATTTTAGAAATTGAACCTGATGAACTTTCAATTAAAGCAAAAACAAATGAAAAAATGGACGCAGTAGGTCAAAACCTTGCAATAGAAGCTCATGCAGTTATAATGCTTAAAAAATAACATTTTATGCTATAATTATTTTATGAGCAGAAAACCGATAGTAGCAATAGTTGGAAGACCAAATGTAGGCAAATCTACATTTGTAAATCGTCTTGCTGGTGCAAGAAACTCTATTGTTGACGATTTGCCAGGGGTAACAAGAGACAGAATTTATTTTGATGTTGAATGGCAAAACAAAATTTTTACCGTAATTGACACAGGTGGTATTATCCCAGGTGATGAAGATGAGATTATGTTGTCAATTTTTGATCAGGCAAAAATAGCTTGCGAAGAAGCAGACAAAATTATTTTCTTGGTTGATGGTAAAGACGGTGTAAACCCTGTTGATTACGATATTGCAAACATTTTACGTCAAACCGACAAGCCTGTTTATTTGGCAGTAAACAAAATTGATAATCCAAATTCTCAATATATGACAAGTGATTTTTATTCACTTGCAATTGGTGAACCTATTGGTATATCAGCACTTCACGGTTCAGGTGGCGTCGGTGATTTGTTGGAAATCATCACAGAAGATTTTGAAGTTGATGAAAATCCGACTGATGACAAAACAATCAAAATTGCGATTGTTGGTCGTCCAAATGCAGGTAAATCTTCAATTGTTAATGCTGTTTTGAATGAAGACAGAGTTATTGTTTCAAATGTTTCTGGAACAACTCGTGACAGTATCGACTCTCGTTTGAATTATAAAGACACTGAATTTGTAATTGTTGATACTGCAGGTATCAGAAAAAAATCCAAAGTTGACTGGGGTGTTGAAAAATTTGCAGTAGATAGAGCAATTCGTTCTATTAGAGATTGCGATATTGCAGTTTTGGTTATTGATGCGACAGAGGGCATTTCTGATCAGGATAAAAAGATTTCTTCAATTATCACAGAAGCCGGAAAAGGTTTGATTGTTGCAATTAACAAGTGGGATTTAATTGAAGATAAAAAATCAAACACAATCAATCAATTTGATAAAAAATTAGCAAATGATATTCCGTTTTTGGATTTTGCACCAAAAATTTATATCAGTGCAGTTACAAAACAAAGAATTAACCAAATTTTTGACAAAGCAATTGAGGTTTACGCTCAGTGTACAAAACGTGTTTCAACAGGCTTGTTAAATAAAGTTATCAATGAAGCATATACTCTTAATCCACCTCAAAGTGTTAAAAACAAACGTTTGAAAATCATGTATACAACTCAAATTAACACACAACCACCAATGTTTGTGTTGTTTGCAAATGATGCAGATTTGTTGAAAGATCACTACAAACGTTATTTAGAAAACAAATTGCGTGAAGCGTTTGGTTTCTTTGGAACACCGATTAGGATTTCAGTAAGAGAACGCAAAGAGAAAAAATCTTAGCTAGAATATTTATTAAAAAAGCGGTTGGGAATTCAACCGCTTTTATAATTACTTAGTTTCTACAACAGTTCCGTCTTTGGAATCTTTTAAAACAATTCCAAGACCGTCAAGTGTTAGACGAATTTTATCTGCAATGTCCCAATTTTTTTCTTCACGAGCTTTTTTACGGAAAGCAAGTAATTCGTCCATTGATGCAAAATTTTCGCCTAGAACTTCTGAAACTTTTTGAACTGCATTGGTCAATTCTTCTTCAGAAAGTTGAGCCTTTTCAAAGCTAAAACCGAGAACACTTGCCAGTTTGAATAAAATTGTAAATGCATCTTTTTCGTCTTTGTTTGCTTTGCTTGTTAAATCAAATAATACCGCCAACGCTTTTGATGTATTCAAATCTTCATCCATGGCTTCTACAAATTGTTTGTATTCTACTGTTGTTGTGAGATCTAAATCTTCATTAATTTTTGTTTGTTTAGCATTAAGCATACGTTTAACACCTGCTTGAGCTGAAGACAATGCTTCATCAGAAAATTCAACAGGCATTCTGTAGTGGTTTGTTAATATGAAAAATCTGATTGTATTTGCATCATATTTTTTCAATAAATCGTCAATAGTTAAGAAATTACCTAAAGATTTTGACATTTTTTCTTTGTTAATGGTTACAAAGCCGTTGTGTAACCAATAGTTGACGAACTTACAACCGTTAGCACATTCAGATTGAGCGATTTCATTTTCGTGGTGTGGGAAAATTAAATCTGCACCACCTGCGTGAATGTCAATAGTTTTGCCTAAATATTTTCTGCTCATTGCTGAACATTCAATGTGCCAACCAGGACGACCAACACCCCAAGGTGAGTTGTAACCAAATTTTTCATCACGTTTCCATAACGCAAAATCAAGCGGATCTTCTTTCATATCGCCAACTTCAATTCTTGCACCACTTTCCAATTGATCAATTGGTTGTTTAGAAAGATATCCGTATTTATCAAACTTTTTAACTCTAAAATATACATCACCGTTTGCTTCGTAAGCATAACCATTTTTAATTAAATCTTTCACAATCGAAATCATTTCGCCCAAAGTTTTTGTCGCAAAAGGTTCAACATCAGGTTTTAGAGTATTTAATGCTTTCATTGAATTTTCAAATTGCTTATACCAATATTGAGAAACTTCTTCAGGTGTTTTGTTTTCTTTTTCTGCTTTTTTAAGAATTTTATCATCAACGTCGGTAACATTACGGCAATAAGTTACGTCATAACCTTTGAATTTTAAATATCTGTATAAAATATCCCAAGTAATGTAACATCTTGCGTGTCCCAAGTGTGCAAAATCATAGACAGTAGGACCACAAACATACATTTTGACTTTATTACCGTCAATTGGTGTAAACTCTTCAACTGTGTTGGTATAAGAATTGTGTAATTTCATTTTTTTATCCTCGCTTAAATCTATTCTACAACAAAAATATAAACTTATGTAAAGATGTTACGGAATTTTGAAATCCGACGATTTTAAAATTGTTTATAAAGAGGTGAAGATTATTAAGGAGAGCTTTTATGGCTGGTGAAAACATTAGAACTACTGTGCAACAAGGTGAAACATTGTCATTATATGCGAATATGTATAATGTTAAAATTGCAGATATTAAAGCTGCTAACGGAATGAAAGGTAATACGTTAAAAGAAGGTGCAAAGATAGAAATTCCTATCGGTAAAAAGCAAGAAACTGAGGAACCACTCAAAAAAGATAATTATTTTGATAGAAAAGTCAATTATTGGCAAAATGAGCTTGAAGAAAAACGTCTAGCTTTATATGATCCAGATTTAACACCTGAAGAAAGAGAAACTTTAGAGGCGGAGTTTATAAAATTACAAAATGCTCAACGTAAGCGAAAAGAGGTTGCTGATGTTACGTTTTCTGAGGATCAAAAGTCCTTTACAATGACACTGAAACAGGGTATTAATGCAGGTGATTTAAGAGATTTATATAATTTGCAATCAGGAGCATTAAAAGCCGTATTAGATCTCAGTGGACCTTATATAGCAGGCGAAGGTTTTGTCCCAGATTTGGAATATTTAGAAGCTGGAAGAACTTTTACAATGGATATTGAATGTTATAATAATCAAAATAATTTTAAAGATATTATTAATAGGTTTGATCCTAAATATATATTTTAAAGCATATCAAAAATTTCATGTACCGGTTTGAGTAAGTCTTGAACCGGTATTTTTTCGTCTAATTCCAAAGTGATTGTTGGGATGTTTCTTTCGACACCGCAGTATGTCCCAAAACTTCCAGGTGTTGGGTATCCAATGCTTGCTTCTACAGGGTAATTTATAATTTGCCCAATTTTTTCAGCGATTTCTTTTGCTGGGCCGTCGTAATTTACTATTTTAAATGGTGCGTGAAGAGTCAGAATCAATTCAGGTTGATATTCTTCAAGAACTTCCACCATAAATTTTGTTTCAATTTCGCTTGCAGGTGATTCTCCACCGAAAAATTCATTCTTCTCTGTTAATTGCCAATTTTTTGTTGGATAATTTCTGTTTAAATCAACATCATTTGCGTTTGTTCTTTTGCCAAATTGCATTCCGTCAGGGTTTAAACAGGGAATGAACAGCAGATTTGATGAGTGCGTTTTTAAATATTCATCAATCAAAAATTTTCCTTGAGGTTCTTCACCGTGAAAAACTCCGATAACTAATATCGGTTTAGAATTTTCACTCCCAATTAATTGGATTTCATTTCCTAATTTGGTTTTTGTACTTTTTAGAATTTTCATTATTCAAACAATGCCTGTATAAATTCTTTTGAATCAAATGTTTTTAAATCTTCCATTTTTTCGCCGACGCCGACAAGTTTAACAGGAAGTTTCATTTCTCTTGCAATAGCCAAAACTATTGCACCTTTTGCTGAACCATCAAGTTTTGTTAGTGCGACGGATGTTAGATTGACAGCTTCTGTGAAAATTTTTGCTTGTTGCAAGCCGTTTTGTCCTGTGTTTGCGTCAATTACCAAAATGCTTTCTCTCAAATTTTCAGGTGCATTTTTATCAATTACGGATTTTATTTTTGCCAATTCTTCCATAAGGTTGAATTTATTTTGCAAACGACCTGCTGTATCAACCAAAATTACATCATATTTTTCATTTTTAGCTTTTTGAATAGCTTCATAAACAACTGATGCTGGATCAGCCTTATCACGTCTTACGATATCAGCGCCTGCACGTTTTGACCAAATATCCAATTGTTCTTCAGCTGCGGCTCTAAATGTATCGCCTGCAGCGATTAAAACACGTTTGTTTTCGTTTTTGAACTTATGTGCAAGTTTTCCAATTAAAGTTGTTTTACCGGCACCATTAACACCTGTTATGAAATAAATATTTAATTCATTTTCTTTGAAAGATAATGTGTTATCTCCTGCGTTATTTAAAACTTTTTCAAACTCGGATTTTAAGTAATTTTTAACCTCAGAAGGTTTAATTTTTGTTTGATTACGCAAATTATCTACCAATTCTGATGCGTAATTTACACCTAAATCAGCACTGATAAGTAAATCTTCCATGTCATCAAGGACAAATTCTGAAAATTCTTCTTCGTGTGAAATTGTTTCTACAACACTACCCACAAGTGCAGAAGCAGTGTTTGCAACAGTTTCTTTTAGGTTATTAAATTTATCTTTAAAAAATCCGAACACAGTACCCTCACCCAAATTTCTAAATTCGTAAACTCATTAAGAAATTTTACCCTCTCCCATAGGGAGAGGGATTATAAACTAATTCAATCCGTTATCAACAATAACTTTTGCTAATACACCGTTAACAAATGCTGAGCTATCGTCTGTTGAGTATTTTTTAGCCAATTCTAATGCTTCATCAACAACAACTTTCATTGGTGCATCTTTGATGTATAAAAGTTCAACAATTGCGATACGTAAAATATCTTTATCCATTTTTACCAAACGGTCAATATCCCAACCTTTTGAATATTGTTGGATATATTTATCAACATCAGCGTGATTTTTTTGGAATAATTCAGCAATTTTAATTGCATAATTTTTAACATCATTTTGAGATTCTAATGTTGTAAATTCAGCAATTTCCAAAGCTAAAAGAGCTTTTTCTGCGATATCAATCATTTCTTCAATTCTGCCTGACATATCAGAAGTCATTGGTAATGGTACAGGCAAATTCGCAACTTCAAGAGGTCTGTTTAAATTTGTTTCGTGTTCTGCTTCATAGTCGTCGATACGGTTTTTCATATCAATTAAAGCTCCAACAGCGATTTTTAATTCATCACTTGCGTTGCTTGTTAAAATTCTTACTGATTTTAAAATAATATTTTCTAAATCATCTTTTGAGTAGTTTGTAATTTTTTTATCAAATTGAGAAAATAGTATAAATGCTAATTCTCTTGCTGCTCTACGTGCTTGCATATTAAATTCCTTTATCTAACTGTTTACCACGATTATGCTATCATGAAAAAAAATTATCGACAAGTTGATTTAAACCAACTCGCTAGCTCTGTATGAACTTCTTACCAATGGTCCGATTTGATGATGAGAAATACCAATTTCGGTAGCCATTTTTTTCAAGTCTTCGTACTCTTCAAGCGTATAATATTTAGCAACATCAAGATGTTCTTTAGAGGGTTGAATATATTGTCCGATTGTCAAAATATCGCAACCAACGTTATGCAAATCGGTCAAGGTTTCTTTTATCTGTTCATAAGTTTCGCCCAAACCTATCATTAGACCTGATTTGGTTATAATATCACTATTTTCTTTGATGTATTTCAAAACGTCAATGGAAGTGTCATAATTCCCTTGAGGTCTTGCCGTTTTAAATAGGCTTTTTACAGTTTCTATATTGTGGTTAAAGACTTCTGGGTGAGCCTCGATAATAATATCCAAAGATTCTTTTTTACCTTTAAAATCAGGAGTAAGAATTTCGATTTTAGTTTCAGGTGAAAGTTTTCGTATCTCTTTTATACAGTTTGCAAAATGCTCAGCTCCGCCATCAGGCAAATCATCACGAGTAACCGAAGTTATAACCGCATATTTAAGCCCCAAATCTCTGACGGCTTCTGCAACGTGCATAGGTTCATTCAAATCCAAAGGTTCAGGTTTTGCACAAGAAATATTGCAGTAACGGCAATTTCTGGTACAGTTGCCACCCATAATCAAAAACGTCGCAGTGTTTTTTGTATAACATTCGTTTTTGTTTGGGCAACGTGCGTTTTCGCAAACTGTATTCAAACATTTTGTTTTTAAAATTTTTCTTACAGTTCTTGTTTTGTCTGTATCTATAATTGGTCTTTTTAAATATTCAGGTAATCTTTCTCTCATTATTTTAACCTCATAAGGCAATCTAAAATGCCTTCAGAATATGTAGGGTGCGCAAAACAAACAGCTTTTAGTTCATCAACAGTTGTGTTTGTTTGCATTGCAATAACTAATTGTTGAATTAGTGATGATGCCTCATTTGAAACAATATGAGCTCCAACGATTTTGTTATTTTGTGCAAGAATTTTCATCATACCTTCAGTTGCATTATCACAGTGAGATTTTGCAAGAGCAGAAATTGGTAACATTGCTTTTTGGAAGGTTCCTGCTTCTAAATCTTGCTCTCTTTTACCTATCCATGCGATTTCTGGTTTGCCATAAACAACAGAAGGAACAAGTTCTTGGTTGAATGGGATTTCAACAACTTTTTCCATAGCTTGTTTGCTTGCAAAGTGTGCTAATTGAATTAAACCTGCAACGTCGCCAATATATGTTACGCCGTCTATTTTTTCAATTTTGTTTGGTGTTCTGCCGATTGCTAAAAGTGTGCATTCTGCTTCAATTATTTCACCATTAGCCAATGACACTTGAACTCCGTTATTAGTTTTTTCAATTTTTTCAACAGAAGTTTTTGTATAGAATTTTAGACCTTTTGCTTTAAAAATTCTTTCAATGCGTTTTGAAACTTCAATATCAGCCAGAGGTAAAAGATTGTCAGCTAATTCAACTAAAGTTACAGTTACACCAAAAGCAGAAAATATTCTTGAAAACTCTATGCCGATAGCGCCAGAACCTATGATTACAATGCTTTTTGGTAATGTTTCCATAGTTAGAACATCATCAGAAGAAAGAATAAATTTGTGATCGTATTCCATACCTTTTATTTGACGGGGACTTGAACCAACTGCAGCAATAATTTCTTCGCAAGTATATTTTTCACCATCCGCTTCTATTGTATTTTTATCGATAATTTTTGCTTCAGCGTTTATAAGTTTTATACCTGAGGCTTTGAATGAGCGTTCCAAGCCAGAACGTAATTTTTCAACAACAGATTTTCTACGTTCAACAACTTTTGAAAAATCAAGTTCGCATTTATCTACACAAATACCACATTCAGAAGATTTTGAAACTTCTTCAAAAATTTCTGCAGAATGTAACATTGTTTTGGTTGGAATACAACCACGGTTTAGACAAACTCCGCCGACAAAATCTTTTTCAAATAAAACAACTTTTTTGCCTGTTGATGCGGCATTTAGTGCTGCTGTATAACCTGCCGGCCCTGATCCTATAATCCCATAATCAAA
>SUTY01000068.1 GCA_015152455.1 Cyanobacteria bacterium SIG32 | reverse complement strand
ATCGGAGTTTATCTTTAAACTCCGATTTTTATGTAACGATATAAAGTAATCGTCAGATCTTATAATATTTCCGCAACTTTTTCAAAAATTTCATCTACTGTTATTTCACACATACATGGTGAATAAAGTTCTTTTGGAAAATCTAAATATCTGCATTTTCTTCTATTACAAGGAACACAAGGTTTTTTAGAAACTATTGCACAATGGTTTTCTCCATAAGGACCTGTCCTTGTTGTCGGCATTGAACCATACAAACCTATGACTTTTGTCCCTAGTGCCGTTGCAATATGTAATGGACCACTATCACCTGAAATCAACAAATCAGATGCCTTAATCAATGCACAATTTTCTTCTAATGTTTGTTTAGAAACAAACGAAACTGAATTTTTTATGCTTTCTAAAGGTTTTAGAATTTCTTCATCTTCTTTAACACCTGTTATAAGAATTGTTCCGTCGTATTTTTCCTGAATTCTATTTCCAAGCTCTGTCCATTTTGTAATCGGATAGGTTCTGCCTTGTCTTCTTGCAAAAACATGACCTGCATTTAAAATAACTAATGGCTTTTTAAATTCTGAAACCTGAGCTTCAACATTTTTGCAAATCTCAGGGTTTAAATTTAATTCCAAATCAGGTAATTCTTCAATATCATGAAAAACTCTTTTGGCGGTTTGCCAATAGTTTTGAACTGCATGAAGTTTACCTTTTTTATGATAATTTACTCGTTTTTTAATTCCAGCTAAATACGCTATTAATCTTGTTTTGACAGACGGTTGCAAATTTATAACAACATCATATTTTTCATTCCGTAATTCTTTAGCAAGTTCTTTTGAAGATTTTGAAAACGGTTTTAATTGATCCAAAGTTATTTTCCAAACTTTTGAAATACAATCATCATATGCCAACATGTTTTGATTTATCATTGTCAAATAATGGATTTCTACCTCTGGATACCATTTTTTAATCGAACGATAAACGTTTGATGTATGTACAACATCACCAATCGCTCCTAGTCTGATTATTAATACTTTTTTAATTTCGTCTTTTTTCATCTCCACCTATTTTGATAAAAGTTTTCTCGCACTATTTACAACATCCTCAACACTTGGCAAGTACGTACAAGCATTTGATAATAACGGGCATTTTTTCTTATGGCAAGGCTGACATTTTAAATTCGGCCCACTTAAAGAAATATATTTGTCACCTAAAGGTCCATATTTCACAGTAGGAGTCGAACAAAAAATACTCAAAATTTTAGGGGTCTGAGTTGCCCAAGCCAAATGTGTACTTCCACTATCCAAAGAAATTACCAAATCAGCTCTATTAAAAACTTCTCTTAATTCTTTTAAATTTGTTTTACCTGCAAGATTTAAGTGTCTATCTCCTCCAATATAAGAAATTAACTCATTGTCACGTTGTTGACCTGTGAAAACAAGAGTATAATCTTTTTCCAAATCTTCTATAACCGCTTTCCAATTATCTTTGTTCCAGTGCTTTGTATCCCAAGTTGTTGCAGGACATATAACAACAAGTTGTTTTGATTTTTCAACATTAGATAACAAATCATCAACTTTATCTTTCACACTTTGTTCCAATTCAGGCAAAGTTACTTCGACATTTGAAATATCTACACCCAAATGCTTTGCAAATTGCAAATAATCTTGAGAAACGTGTCTTTCACCCACAATTGACGGAATAATTTCTGTTGCACCAAGAAAGGCAAATTCTCTGTTATTTCTAGCTATTATACGTCTTTTTGCTCCACAAAATACATGCCAGACAAAACTCTTAAATAACATTTGACTATCTATAGAAATGTCGTATTTGTTTTTTCTCAAAGTTTTTATTATGTTTAAATATTCTTTGAAATTCTGACAACATTTTTTTGTTTTTTTCCATTTTTCAACCGGCGCAAGTATAACATTATCAACACAAGAATTACCTTGCAAGAGCTCATAACCTTTTTCGGAAACTAACCAATCCACCGAATAACCTGCTTTTTTCAGCGCATTCGCCAAAGGTATTGTAAAAATTACATCTCCTAATGCTGATAATCTAATAATTAAAACTTTTTTCATAATATCCCAACCCTAAGTTAGTTTTAGCACGATTTTAATTCGATTGTCAATTAAAAATTAAACTGATTGAACTAATGCAGCCTCAAGCGCAAAACAACAATTGTTAGAAGAAATTCCTTATCCTGCTTGTATTGACTATTTCAAAGGATTTGAAACCGCTCTTTCAATAACAACCTCTTCTGACGGCAGAATGGGAATTAAACGTCTGAATAACAATGATGCTTTAGCTCATAAAATGGAAGTTAAATTAAAAGGCGTTCTTGCAAGATTATTTTCAAGTAAAAATGATTATGTTTTTGATATCTTTTCAAAAGATGGCTTACATTAATTCATCATGATCACATAATTCATAATCTTCATCATTAATTTCTCTCAAAAAATTTGTCCAGCTTTTATAATAATCCGTCAATGCTTGAGTATAACCAATTATGATTGATTTATATGACTGCTTCATGACAATTAAAGATGTAATATCAGATTCGCCTGATTCGTAACTTTTTTTAGAACTTTCAATTAATTTAGCTGAATCCGTAACTATTTTGAATTCATATCTGTTTAAATTATCCGCTGCTCTTAAAAATCTTTCATAAGAAGCTCGTATATCCTTTTCCGCTTTATTTCGAGTTGAAATATAGTTCAATTTAGCTTGTTCAAGTTTATATGATGCATTTTTGATTTCAGGTGAATAGTTGTAAAAAATCGGCAAATCTTCTAAACTCACTCCTGTATATGCACCACTGTTAAAATTCCCGCTTTGCATATAACGTCCTGGGATATATGCATAACCACCACTAATTTGTAAGTTAGGAACACGTTTTCGCATTACTATAGTCAAATTTTTCTCTGCAATTTCGATTTCTTGTTTTGCCAATTGAACATCAAATCTATGCACCAAACCCTTCTTAATCATATGTTGAACTTCAGGGAATTTTGAATTCGGTGCAGGAGTTTCTATTTCATCAAAATTGTTTTCTTCATCAAATAATTTATCTATACTGTCATAAAAACTATTTTCAGGATCATTTATAACTTTATTGAACATTGCTAATGCAGAATTAACATTTGCTTTTGCCGTATTAACCTGCGCCATCATCTGATTTAACGCAATTTCAGCCTGAATTGCATCAATTTCTGGCGCTAAAGATAATTTAACTCTATTTTTTGCAATCTTTAGCAAATCTTCTTGTAATTTTTCTTGTTGTTCCAACGTATGTAAAATGGATTTAGCAGCAACAAGATTTATGTACGCTTCTCTAACATCCATTTTTAAATCAAATTCTGTATAATCAATATTTTTTTGAGCAAATTTTAAACCTGATTTTGCCAAATCTTTTCTTGCACCACGTTTTGCAAGTTCTATTTTTTGACTAAATCCAACTTGACGAGGTTCATAATTCCCTGCTCCACCCCAAAAATAAAACGCATCTACAGAAGGATTTTGAAGTCTGTTTGCCGTAATTATCTCATTTTTGGCAATATCTACATTAAGTTTAGCACTTTTTAAATCTATATTATTTTTTAAGGCAACTTCTATCGCTTCATTCAATGAAACTTTCTTCACATCAGTAATTGCCCAGACATTTGTCTGACACAACAAACATACCAATGCTCCCAATAAAATCTTCTTCATAAATCAAGTATATCATAACTTTTTTATTTAATTGTAACGATATATAAAGTTTATATACTTTTTGCGCAATTTCTGCTTAACAAATTTTTTAAATAAAGTATAACGAGGTATAATTACGATATGGATGAGAGAAACGATCAAAACTTAAGAGTAATTGAGCAATCTCAAGAGATGAGAGGTAATGAAGTTTCTGAACAAAAGTGTTTTTCTCACCAAACGAATCCTATTGTTAGAAAGTTGTTGAAATTTGGTAAATCCGAATTAACACACAAATTTTCGGTCAATGATTTGTTCAGTCGTTAGGAACATGCACACGGTTTTATGAGGACCGCACGACGGCCAAATGATCTGTCGGTTTGTGACTTTCTGAAAGTTATACTTCGTTATACTTTTTAAAAGGGTAGTATGTACGAGATTAAAAAACAAATTTATCTTGAGTTCTCAAAAACACAAAAATCAGCTTTGTGTAATTTTTTGCGTGCTTTAGTAAAAAAATCCCCTGAACTATCTGTTGATGACATTTTGAATAAATTTATAGAAGATGAAAAATATTATCTAGAAATTAACAGCTCACGATTTGAATTTTTAAGTGAAGTCATTGACAACGAGAACTTTTTAGATGATACAAAAAAATATTTAAAAGAATGTCGAAAATATTATGATTACAAGAAATCTCAAGAGCCAATAATTCAGGCACAAAAGGAATTTGAGAAAAAGAAACGTAAATTTTTGCAAGAAGTCAAAATGTCAAAAACCGAACCAACTAAAAAACAACTTTATTATTACGAGCGTTTGTGCAAAAAATATAGTATAGAGAAAAAAACTTTAACTTCAAAACTTGAAGCTAGAGATGAAATAGATAGGATTTTAAATGAATATTCAAGAAATAGTGAAAATTTTAATTGATAGCGGTATTGAACCAAATGAAGCTAATATTGAAGTCAAAATGCTTATTGAACATTTTGCAGACTATAGCGTCAAAGACATCATTATGGGTAAAAAACTTGAGTCTTCAAAACTAGAAATTGTAAAAGAAAAAGCTGAACTTAGAGCAAAAACTCGTCAGCCAATTCAGCACATAATCGGTTTTGCTCACTTTATGGATGAAAAATTTATTGTTAACAAAGACGTTCTTATTCCTCGTGACGAAACAGAAATTTTAGTCAGAAAAGCCGTTGAATTAATCAATCAAAACAATTTTAAAATGGCATTAGATGTAGGAACAGGTAGTGGTTGTATTGCTTGTATGGTTGCAAAATATACAGATTGCCAAATTATAGGATTGGATATTTCTCGTGATGCTCTGAATACAGCTTTGGACAACGCATCAAGATTAAACCTATTTAATAAAGCAATATTTAGAAAATCAGATGTGTTTTCTAACGTAAAACCAGGCGAAAGTTTTGATATTATTATTTCAAATCCTCCATATATTCCACCGTCTGAAAAAGCAAATATCCAAATGGAAGTAAAATTTGATCCTGAATTAGCTTTATATACATCAGATGAAAAAGGGCTTGAATTTTACGAAAAAATTTCTCAAGGGGCACCTAGTATTTTAAATAAAGGTGGTTATTTGTTGTTTGAACTCGGTATTGATCAAGCTAAAGATGTTGAACAAATTATGCTAAATAATGGATTCAAAGAAATTGAAATAATTAAAGATTTAGCTGGCATTGATAGAGTTATCGCAGGAAAAATTTAAACACAATTTTGATAAAAAATTTCTTGTGATGCTTTGACAGGAATTTTAAACCCTAAAATATTGCGTTGTCTGATATCACTTTTAGCAACGATTTCTCCGTTATGTTTTTCAATTATTTTCTTTGCCAAAAATAATCCTATACCTGTGCCGATTTTATCAAATTTTTCTGTTGAAGCAGTATTTAATTTAAACATTTTTTCTAGTTTTTCAGGTTCGATATAACAACTGTGACTTTCAAATTCTACTATTATTTCTTTATTATGTTCATTTAGTCTGATTTTTAAAATAGAATTTTTATACGCTGAATTTAATGAATTAAACAACAGAGCCTGAACAACTTTTTGTATTCTTATAACATCACCCACAACCATTGGAGATGTTATTTCAGGAATTACAACTATTTTTATATTATTTGTTTTCAGGTATTTTTCAACATCTTTTATATTTTCTTCAATCAAATGAATTATATTGAAATAGGAATAATTCAACTTAAATTCTTCATTTTCCAATTTATACGTAGAAATAAGCGTCGAAACCATTTCATACATATATTGGCAAGAATCCAACGAAAGTTGTAACATTTCCGACTGTTCTTTGTTTAATTCTCCAAAACGATTTTGTAATATTAATTCTAATGCACGAATTTGCGCAAGAATTGGAGTCTTAAGGTCATGAGTTAAAGTTTCAATAAAATCTTTTCTTAATTCTTCAAGATTATTTGTTTTTACAAGTTCTGAGCAAGATACAACTCGCTTTAATTGCCTGTCTTTTAACATAAATCCACCTTCCTGAGATATTTTTATTTTACATTTTTTTGTAAAAAAATAAATTACCCAACTGGATATAATAAATTATCTAATGTTATTTTTTATGTTAATATTAGGCTATGAAAATCTTTTATGTTGATTCTGCAAAATATGAAATTGAAAAAAATATTTTAAAATCTTTTTTGAAAGACAGAAAATTTGCATCTATCGAAAAAGAAATTCAACACTGCTACGGTCGTTTTCTACTGGAAAAAGTCGCAAAAGAAGTTTTTAAAATTGAAAATACTGAAATTGAAATAATTAACAAAAAACCCCGATTCAAATTTTCAGATATACATTTTAGTATTTCACATTCAGAAAACATTATTCTAATTGCGTTTGACAAAAATCCTGTAGGCGTTGACATTGAGATTATGAAAGAACGCAATTTTAAAGAACTTTTTGCTCGCTATAATTATAAGGGTGGAAATATTTCAAAAGAATTATTTTATAAGTTTTGGACTGAATATGAAGCCGGAATAAAACTTCAAGGAACACCCAACACAAAAATAAATTTCCCACTCTTGGAAACTTTTATGGTAACTGTCGTGGGAAATTTTGATGAAAATTATGAAATTTTTGAATTGACAAAAGACGGTTTTAAATAGTTCTATTCCAAAAAACTCGCTTTACTCTTTCAATAAAAGATATTTCTCTACCACCTTTTTTAACTGAAACCATTTCAAACGGTTCAGGTTGCACTGCTCTTGTATATTTAATATCAGCAGGGCCAAAAAGCATTGTATAAGATAATTTGTATCCATCTGGGATCTCAAATTGTTTGCATAATTCAGGGAAAAAGCTCAAAGCATTATATCCAAGTCCGCACCAACAAGTTGCAACGCCCAAACTTTGCGCATAAAGTTCAAAATAACTCAATGCAATCATAGGGTCAACATCACGACAAGGTGCATCAATAGGAGATGAAACAACTATCATATGAGGTGCGCCTCTAAAAATTATGTCATTTCCGTTAAGAATTGCTTTTTTATATCTTTCAAACTTTTTAGATAATGTATCAGCAATTGGTTTTGATACCAAATCAATAATTTTTTTGTTTGTATATTCTCTTATATCTTCCATAACTTCAATATCATCAACAATAGAAAAATGAAGTCTGTGATTATTTACGCCCGTTGGCACCCAATTAAGCATATCTTTTAATTTTGCCATAATTTCAGGAGAAAGATTTTCTTTTTTATAATGCCTAAAACTTCTTCTGCTTTTAATTAAATTCAAAATTTCTTCTGAATCATATTCTCTGACAAGTTCTGAATTCTCAGGATTTTTACCCAAAATTGACAAAGCACCTGTCGGACAAACAGCCAAACAGTGCTGACATTTCATACATCTATTTTCTCCACCTTTAGCAACCTTAGGAATGTTATTTTCATCAAATTCCAAAGCGCCAACCATACAATCCTTTATACATTGACCACAATGGATACATTTACTTTCATCAATTTTAAATTCTAAGTTTGTCATACACTCTCCTTTTTCTAGATTATAACAAATTTATTAAAAAAAATGCAAGTAGCATGTGTCTGTGTTATTATATAGTTAAAAGGAGAGTGTATATGTATAGCGTTTATATTGAAAAAAATCGTTCATCTTTATCAAGAACACTAATTGGAGAATTTAAAGATTACGACGAAGCTATGGATTGCGCAGAAAATGCAATTGAAGGAAAACCGGAATTAAGATATATAGTTGAAGAAACTGACGGACATTTTAACAGCTATGGTGATTTAATCACAACAGTTGTTGCCGAAAGTGATTAGTTGAGGGAATAGAATGAAAAAGATTTTAATATTGTTCTCTGTTTTGTTTTTAGGAGCAGGAACAGTTTTAGCAACTGAACAATCTGAAATTATTAAAGAACAAACTGTTCAAGAAAAGATTAATGATGTTGGATTTAAAATTCTTAATTCCAACATGATTGACAAAAGAATTATATTTGTTTATGACAAAGCAGAGAAAAAATCACTTCTCAAATCTGCAGACGAACTAACAAAACGTCAAATTATAATTACAGAAGGAGAATACAAATTTGTAGATAATGATGATGAATTAGCGGCGTTTGTATCTCGTGGGATTTCAATGGCATTAAAATCTTACGGAGGTATGTGGCGTGGTGGCTTAAATGCAATCCAAGTAAAAGCAGCACCAAAAATGTATGAAATCGTTGCGGATAAAAGAGCAGTCGATTTTATGGTTAATGCAGGTTATGATCCTATTGGATTGATTACATTTTTAAACAAATCACAACCGCAAAAAAGATACGATACATTCTCTAGCTCAAACTTAACATCAAAAAGATTAGCTATAATTTATGAATATATTTATACAAAATATCCTTATTTTTTAGCTAACAATAAGTACCTTGAAAACGAAAGCTACCAAAACTTTCTGTTAACATCAGTAGATAACAGAAAAAAATTAGAAGACAAAATCAAAAATCATTCAGAAAAGAAAATAAAATATGAATAAAAAAATTCTAAACTTAATCTTGACGTTTTTAATCGGCAGTTGTGCGTTTGCAGAATTACTGACAGATGATTTTGTCGATTCAACAATAAAACAACAATATTCACCAAAACCTGTTATACATACTAAATATGATTACACTGAAACAAATAAAATCGCAATCAAACTGGCTATTACACAAAATGTAAAATCAGAAAAAGAACTCACTGAAGGTCAAATCTTGAATTTTATTGTAAAAGAAGATGTTTTTTTAGATGATAAAATTGTTATTCATAAAGACACACCAGTAACAGCCATAGTTGAAACATTAATTAAAAGCGGCATGAATGGGATTCCTGCAACAATTATTTTGGGTGACTTTAAAATCCAAAATATTAAAAAAGGACAATTAACTGAATTTTATGAGATCGAAGGTCAAGACAGAAGTATAATTGTCTTTCCTCTAAAATGGGCATTAACTATTTTACCTCCAAGTGGCTCTTTAACTAACTTTATTAA
>SUTY01000067.1 GCA_015152455.1 Cyanobacteria bacterium SIG32 | reverse complement strand
CTAACTTTTGGTACAACTGACATACCAGGTACAATGTTAAATTCTTCAGGATCGATTTCCTCTGTGAAAACGATTTTTACAGGAATTCTTTGAACGATTTTAACGAATGAACCTACTGCGTTTTCAGGTGGGAATAGACTTGATTTAGCACCTGAACTTCTTTGGATACTGTCAATTTTACCTTTAAATGTTTTATTCGGATAGGTGTCAATCTTGATATCAACTTCTTGACCTGCTTTCATATGACGTAATTGGTTTTCTTTAAAGTTAGCAACAACCCAAACTTCTTCAGGTACGATTGTAAATAACGGTGTTCCAACTTGAACATACATACCTTTTTCAACACGTCTAGATGCTACTGTTCCACTTTGTGGAGCATAAACATTTGTATATGAAAGATTAAGTTCAGCTTGTTCTTTTTGTGCTTTAATAACTTTTAAGTCAGCATCAGCGACTTTGCTATCGTTTGTTGAAAATACTGATTGTTCTGCTCTTGTAAATTGAGCTTTGGCTGCGTCATACTTTGCTTGTGCGCTATCTAAAGTTTGTTTTGATACTGCACCGGCTTCATATAGGTTTGTATATCTTTCCAGGTCTTTTTTAGCAACATCAATATTTGTGTCTGCAGCTTTGAAGTTTGCTTTTGCGTTTTCCTGATCTAATAAAGTTCTTTCATATTGAGCTGTAACTTGATCAACTTTAACTTTGTAATCAGTGTCGTCAATTCTTGCAACTAAGTCGCCTTCTTTTACAAATTGGTTATCTTTAATTAAAACTTCAACAATTTGACCGCTAACTTTTGGAGAAACAGATACGGTAGTTGTTTCTACATAAGCGTCATCTGTTGATTGAAATTTGATTGAATCAATAACAAAATATGCTATTAAACCAGCAACAATTAATCCCATTACGATAATTGCAGGTTTTTTAACTTTTCTTTTTTCCTCTTTTGATTCTTGTGTTTCTTGAATTTCTTTTTCTTCCATTTTTTATTTCCTCTTATATATTTAATTCTAAAACTTTTTCTACGTTTGTGCGAAATTTCTTTAATGAAACCTGTAATGCTTCGATTTCATCTTTAAGAAAATATTGTTCAACTTGTTGAACATGATCTTTAAGGGTTTTTGCCGTATGAACCAGGCATTTATAACCTTTTTCAGTTACTGCCATTTTTTTTACAAGACGATTGTTTTTTGTATCAACAAATCTTGTAACTAATCCTTTTTCTTCTAAAGAATCTAAAACTCTGCCTGTGTTTGCTCTGTCTTTCAATAAAAGTTTTGCTAAATCTCTTTGACAAATTCCACTATGACACGAAATTACATCTAATGCAGAAAATTCATCAGGCGTAATTTGAATTTTTAACTTATTGAAGACTTGAATGGCTGCAAGTTTCATTAATCTTGCTAACTGTTCTATGTCATAATGAATTGTTTCTGTATAGTGCTTTCTTCCGAATGTCTTTTTCATATTTCCTTTAAAGTTTGAAACTATGTTGTAAAAAAAATATGTTGCATTTGCAACAATATTATGCTAACATATGATTATAAAAAAAGCAAGTATTAATTTTGTATGAGGAAGAAAAAATTGAAAAAGGTAATAACGACGGCACTTTTGGCAGGGTTTATAACAATGAATATTGCACCTGTTTTTGCAATAGACGAGGCTAAAAAATCATCTGCTACCCCAAAAGAATTCAAAAGCTATGTTAAGAAAAATAAAAAAACAAGTGACGATTATAAATATAATTATATAAATACAGCTTGGTGGCAAAATTTTAATGATCCGATTTTGAATAGTTATATTACAAAAGCAATTCAAAACAACCACGATTTAAAAATGGCAACATTAGCAGTCGAAGAATATTATCAACAAACAAGATCATCTTTATCTAATGAATTGCCGAAGGTGAATGTAGGCTTTGCGCCGAATGTAGTTAAAATGCCTGGTTCTGTAGATCATCATGGTATGTATGCAGCACCTGCAATTGCGCAGTATGAAATTGATTTATTCTTGAAAAACAGAGATAAAACAAAATCAGTTAAAAAACTTTGGGAAGGTTCAAAACTTGATGAACGCAGTGCATATATTTCAGTTGCATCTGCGGTCGGAACAACATATTTGAATATTTTAAAGTTAGATAAAATTATTGAAATTCAGGAAGAAATTGTAAAAGACAGAAAAGAGATTTATGATTTGATGTTACTTCGTCACAAAGAAGGTTTGACATCAACTGCTGATACAGTTAGAGCAAATAAGGCTTATGTAAGTGGCAATACTGATTTGATTGAACTAAAGAAACAACGTGAAAAAGTTCTTCATCAAATGTGTGTTTTAATTGGAGAAAGCCCTGAAAATGCTGATACAATTGCGAGATCTTCTCTTGATAATTTAGAATTTACAGGGGTAATTCCAAGTGAAATTGCATCAGAAGTTATTGTTCAAAGACCAGATTATTTGAAAGCTGAAAAAATGGTTGAAAAAGCTGGTATTGACGTAAGAGTTGCAAAAAAAGAATTTTTGCCGTCAATCAGTTTGACAGGGTTGGCATTATTTAATGCAGGAAACTTTAGTAACATTTTCACCTCAAAAGGTATGCTTTCAGCTTTGGGTGGTTCTGTAATGTATCCACTTTTCACAGGCGGTTCAAGGTTTGCGAACTTAAAAATCAGAAAAGCTGCATATGAAAGAATTCTACAAAACTACTATAAAACTAACTTAACAGCTATTCAGGAAGTTAATGATTCATTAGTGAGCATTAAAATGGATACTGAAAAGTTGGAACAAACCAAAAAACAAGCAAGTTTGGAAAAAGCTGATTTTGGTTACAACGAGCAAAGATATGAACAAGGAACAATTTCAAAACTTGATTTAATCCAAGTTAGAGAAAACGTTCTTGTTATGGATAAACTACTGGCATCAAATAAGGTTGAATGTTTGGTTGATTACATTGGACTTTATAAAGCAGTAGGAAGCAAACTCTAAAATCTAAATCATCACCTCTTTACTTTAAAAGTGAAGCCCGCCGACAAAAACTTGTCGGCTTTTTATTTATGCAGAAATTCGCTTGAGGACTCGTATCGTTAAAAATTCGTCAGAGTCTTTAAAAAGAATTCGATTGAATTGACCTAATTCAAGTTTTCTCAGAGTGTTATGACAGTACAATACATTAGGGTTTGCAAAATGATTTATTATAAAATAAGATTTTGTCAAATAATCATATTGAATACTCAACAAAACATTATATTCCAAATCCAGCTTGAAATTATAAGAGTCATTTGGGCCTAAAGTAATAATATTTTTGTCAACAAAGAACATTTCATTATTTTTAGAAGTAATCATTATATCCATACTTCAAATTATAAAAATAATGAGAATACTCTTAAATTCGCCAATCAGGCTATTATTTAGGCAAAGGTATCTTCAACAGAAAGTTGAACTTTACCTGCTTCAGGGTTCATTGCTTCGATAAGAATTTTGTTAACTCCAGATACAACGCTTTCCTGTCCTGTCATAACAAGTGTTCCTTCTTGTCCCAGTCTAAAAGCAAGAGGGTTTTCTTCAGAAACATCATCTTTTGTGAGTTCTTTGCCTGCAGTAATAAATTTTACATCTTTTGCTTCATAAACTACATCATTAATTTTGACATAATTAAATCCACTGATAAAACCAGGACCAAGAACGTTTTTCAATTCAACGCTCACACCATTTTCAAGTTTTTTAAGTGAGCCTTTCTTGTAAATTCTTCTGATTAAAAATTCAGGAACGACAACCATAAGGATACCTCTTTTCTATTATTGTTCATACAAATGCAGCTATTTAAACAATTGATACATCTTTTGTGTACCTATTTGTATTATAACATTTTTCATATCAGATTTAAAGCCCCATGAGGATTTTATATTTCTGTCTTTTTCCCAGATAACGATATCAAGTTTGTTATGTGGTTTCAAAAATTCATTAATTAAGTAGAATTTTTCCTGAACGTGTGTACGCTTTATGTATCGTCCGATTTTAATTCCGTTTAAGAATATTGTGGCACGTCTGTACCAGAAATTCTCCAATGATAAATATTTTGCAAAAAGAACATCATCTCTAAAATCAACATCAAATTCAAAAGATATTTTTGTTAAATAAGGGTTGTCACTCTCTCTTAGATCTCCTCGTTCTATTGCAAGTTGTTCCTGAGTGTATAATTCTATCGGAATATTTGGCTCAGTTTCAAGAGTGACAAGTCCTCTAGGGCAATTTGTATCACCTGAAAAACCTTTGTCAAAACCCAAATTTTGAACTAAAATTGTAAGTTCATTAATATCTTGCGATAAAATACTATCGTTTAATTGTATTGAAATAGTTTCAGGAACTTCCTGGAGTTTTTCCAGTTTGTAACTATTTCTGTTTAAAACTTCTTTACCATTAATATAGACTGCGAAAAGATGTCTTGCGCTGATAGTAATTTCTTTTAAATTGTCAGGAATTTGACCTTTATACCAGACAAATTCATCATACAAACTGCAAGAAAGTGAATCGGTTTTTTCGCCGATTTTCTGCCATTGTGAATAATCGTAATGCAAATCGATTTCAGGAGCACAGCAATCTATGTCAAATTTGTCAATAATTTTAGGTTTATTTGTTTCTTTGAATGCATTTACAACGCAATATTTTTTGGCAAATTTGTGTTTCATATCGAAATATGCGATTTCGCTATTTCTTTCAATTGCAACGGCTCCATTTGGAAGAACATAGTCTGCATTGAAAATCAATTTGTCCTTCAAAAGCCAAGTTTTATCAGCCAGGCGTTTTGTTAAAAATACAAATTGAGTTGTTTTATCGTTTTTATGGAACGAAATATTGTCATAATCTTTTTTATCACCTGAAATTATACCGTGATTTTTGATATGCAAATTGGCATTTTTATCTGCAATTAAGAAAATAACTTCTTCTTTTTTGTTTTGAAGTTTTGCAAAAATTTCAATATCCGAAAACTCGATTTCGCAAGCCTTTAGTTCTAAATCGCAAGCGCAAATTTTCATATCATAAGGTTTTAATTTTACGATTTTATTGTTTGGTAATTTTATATCCGTAAGTTGTGGGTTCATATTACGAATAAATAACCAATCACAGTTGTTTATGTTATCGTGACGGAGTTTTGTGTAAATATTTTCTTGATTGAAATTAAAATCTTTTGGATCTGTGCAAGTTACGTCAAATGAATCAATGAAGTAATTTAATTCTTTTGCTTTGTTGAAATTGCCTTGAGGGATTCCAAATTCATCTAATGGTGCTGTGAATTCATAACTTGTATAAACTTCATCACAAGCCAAATCGCCCCAATTTGTCCCACCAGCAATCATATAGTGATTAAACAGAGTTACACCTTGTGACATTGCGGTTTTTGTCATGATGTTAATATGTTCATCACCTAGAGCATCACGAATATGTTTGTAGCCTGAGCCGTCCCATTTGTCGAACCAACCAGATTGCATTTCTGCAATAAATGGAGGTGAATTTTCTTTAGCACCTCTAAAAATTTCTTCAACATTATCTAACGTGTCAAAACAAAAATGATCTTGTTTCCAGTTTTGATTTGGGTTTATGTATGGGTACAAATCAAGTGCATAAATATCAACAACATCAGCCCAAAGCCCTGCAAAATACGCATCATTGTGGAAGATTGGACATGTAATTCCTCTATCACGAGCCATTTTGTATAATTCTCGCATGTAATCTTCTTCCATTGTATCGGTTGCGTATTCATTTTCTATCTGAAATAAAATTACGTTGTCAAAATCTTTTATAATCGGAATTATCTGATCATACCATTCTGTTATATATTTCATATAAGTTTTAGAATACTTATATTCTGTACCTACACGGTTTCTTGGAATGACATCTTCCATTTTTAAAAGCCAAAACGGTAAACCACCTGCATTGACTTCAGCATTAATAAATGGACCTGGACGTGCTATTACAAATAGTCCAGTATCTTTTGCAGCCTGAAGAACTTTTCTGACATCTTTAATGCCTGTAAAATCGTATTCACCCTGTCTTTTGCTGTGATAATTCCAGTTAAAATAAATATCGACAGTATTATAGCCACCAGCTTTCATCTTGGCGAAGCGATCACGTGCCATTTGTTCGCCAGGTGTTCTAAAATAGTGGAACGCACCACTTTTTATAAACACTCTCTTACCATCAATGATTAACGAATATCTGTCGAAAGAAATTTCCATACTTCTATTTTAAACCTTTTTCAAATTTGGTCAAATTGTTAAAAGTTGTTATGGATTTTTTCTTCTTTGATAGTAATCAGCAGTGGCTGTGAAAACAACGTCACTAGATGAGTTTAGGGCAGTTTCTAGACTGTCTTGTAATACAGAAATAATAAAGCCTACTCCAACTACTTGGATTGCGATATCATTTGGAATTCCAAACAATGAACAAGCCGAAGGGATTAATAGTAATGAACCGCCTGCGATACCTGATGCACCGCAAGCCGCAAAGGTTGCTAATACCGATAAAATAACTGACATTGTGAAAGTTGTTTCTATACCTAAAGTATGTGCAGCAGCAAGTGCCATAATTGTAATTGTTACCGCACCACCGCTCATATTGATAGTTGCACCTAGTGGAATTGATACGTTGTACATATCTTTGTCAAGTTCAAGCTCCTCGCACAATTTCATATTAACAGGAATGTTTGCAGCAGAACTTCTTGTAAAAAATGCTGTAATTCCACTTTCTTTTAAACATCTGAGAATTAATGGATACGGATTTTGTCTGATAAGAGTTGAAATAATAATTGGATTTGTGACTAAAGCAACTATTACCATACAACAAGCTAATAATAAAATTAATTTTCCATATTGTGTAAAAATTTCGACACCATTTGTTGAAACTGCACGGAAAACAAGCCCCATAATCCCAAATGGCGCTAAATTTATTATCCAACTTACAATTTGTGAAACAGATGTTGAAAAATCCTTCAACATATCTTTTGTACTGTCAGAAACAATGTCTTTTAATGCCATGCCTGTAATAATTGCCCAGAAAAGAATTCCCAAATAATTGCTTTCAGAAAGAGAAGAAATTGGGTTGATAACAATTTTTACAAGTAAATTATGTATAATTTCGCTTAAACTTTCAGGAGTTGATGTAATCTCTTGGATTCCTGTATTTAAAGATAAGGTTTGAGGGAATAGAAAACTTGCAATAACTGCAGTTATTGCAGCAAGAAATGTTGAAAACATGTATAAACCAATAACAGTTCGGAATTTCCCACCTGAATGTTTAATCCCTTGAGCTAGTGAGTTCATAACCAAAATAAATACAAGCATTGGCGCAATAGCTTTTAGGGCACCTACAAACAAGTCGCCTAAAACGCTAAAAGCAGTAAGTTCAGGCAAAAATATTGCCAAAACAATCCCAATTAATATTCCAACGAAAATTCTGCTTACAAGGTTTATATCATTATATTTTTTTACTAAAGTCTTAATTCCCATAGCTTTCATTATATAACAGAGGATTTTAAATACAAATCCTAAAAAATATTCCAACAAAAATTGTAAACTTTTGTAAAATTTAAGGTTTCGTGTTTTAGAAATATCAAATAAAAAATAAGTAATAGCCGTAATTCTAAGTGGGAAAGAACAGGAAAGGACTGTGCCAACATGGGTATGGCGGCATCACAAGCTCGTTTTTTAGGTCTAACAGCCAGAAAAACAAATATCGAATACGAAGGGCAACAAGTAAACCAACAAAGAACTGCCCTCGCTAACCAGTCTGCAAATTATTACAATAATTTGTTAGGTATGTCTGTTCCGGTTCCTCCTTCAATTCAAGATTTTACAAAAGTTGCATATACATTTGAAGACGGTTCCTTAACCAATCAAATTACATCATTAATTGCAAACGAAAATGGAAAATATACTATAAGTTATTTAAGTTCTTACTCCCAAGACTTTTCTTTCGTAACTAATCCTTCGCCAAGAATAGTTACTCAATCTGGTAATGGCGATTATTATATTGGAGGTGACAAGCTCAGAAAATTAGGTTCTGTGTATGAAAACAAGGAGGGTATTGGTTTTAGATGGAATGCTGAAACCGGAAGGTATGAAACAGATGTTTACAACTGGTCTTATTATGATGCAGAAAGAAATATGAATTTGATAAGTCCATTATTCTTTAAAAACCAAAACGGTAAGTATCAAATAGGTCAAGATGAAAACGGTAATCGTATTTATTACACATACAATGGTACAACGTTCAATGGTAATCCTTGTGAGAAAAATACGTTTATAATTCCGTATGAAACACATAACGAAGTTTACAAAGGAGATATAAATTTCACATCTCAGGAATATACTCTTGAATATATTCGTGAAAGATATACTCCTACCCCTGAAAAAAATTATATAGAGAAAAAATTAGTTTATACACTTCCTGAAGATTTTATTTTGGATGTTGGATCAAGTGATGAATATTTGGCATCATTGACAGAAGATCAAATGAAAGATTTGGAAGAAACCGAAAGAGATTATGTAAGTATGTTGAATAAAAAATATGGAGAACCTGAAAATGGCTGGTATGTAAGGTATATTAAAAATACGACATCAGGTTTGTTTGAACCATATTTTTATAACGCAGATGATGTTATCGAAGGAATACGAAACGAAAATAGTGAAACATTATCAACAATTAAAGCGTACAAATTGGGTGTTGAAACCAAACAAGAAGAAATCAAAGGTGTTGAGGCGTATCTTGAAAAAGATTCAACAGGTCGTTATATAAATATCACCTTAAATCCAGGAACATCAAATGAAGTAACATATGCGCTTACAACAAATACTGTAACAGACCAGGCGGCATATGATGATGCAATGAACCAATATGAATATGATAAAAACAAATATGATCAAACAATCCAAGAAATTAATGTGAAGATTGAAATTATTCAGGCACAAGATAAAAATTTAGAATTGAGATTAAAACAATTAGATACAGAACATGACGCTATTATGAATGAAATGGACGCAGTACAAAAAGTTATTGAAAAAAATACTGAATCTACATTCAGAACTTTTGGGTAAAAAGGATTTGTTTTCATTAATTTAAAAACAACATTGACAGATTTTGGCAATATATGCTATAATTGTAGTATATAATAAATAATAGATGATAGATAAAAAGAGTAAGATAAGGATTATAAAAATCCCGTCTTACTCTTTTTTTATAACAGAAAGGGAAATCAAATGAAAAAATTAAATGAAAAAATTTTACACGCATTGAAAAGTGGAAAAGAAACAGAAAAGATTTTTAG
>SUTY01000066.1 GCA_015152455.1 Cyanobacteria bacterium SIG32 | reverse complement strand
CAAAAGCTGCTAATGCACAAAATTTATTACATGTTTTATACGATCATCCATATATGTCATTAAATTATATTTCTAAAAAATTAGATATAACAAGACAAACTGCTAAAAACTTAGCTGACGACTTAGTTAAATTAGACATTGTAAAACCTTGTATCTTAAAGGTAAAAGCTGAAAAATTAACAAGAAACCAGCAAGGAATAAAGTTTGAAAAATACATAAAATTATTCGAATAATTAATGTTTTAACCTAATTTACAAAAATGTAATTATAAAAATAAAAAGAATTCTTCTTTCTGTCATCCTGAATTTATTTCAAGGTCTATTCAAAAGCCGAACATAGCGATTTTATTTATTTACATTTGTTTTACTTTGAGGTGTCTGCCCATAATTGAAGATAGTTGTTGTTGGGGTAGAAACCCCAACCTACAAACTTTTTTGGTGGAAATATTTTTACCATAGTCTGATTTGTGTTTTTTTGCTACAATTAGAAAAAATTGACTTGGAGGTTTGAATGAGAAGCGAGTTGTTATCAATTATTGAAAAAAATAGCAGAATAGATTTTAGCGAATTGGCTGTTTTATTAGGTCAAACAGAAGAAAATGTTTTACAAGAACTTTCTAATCTTGAAAAAGAAGGTGTTATTTGTGGATACCACACACTTATCAATTGGGAAAAAACTTCTATTTCTAAAGTTACTGCATTAATAGAAGTTAAAGTTACACCTCAACGTGGAACCGGTTTTGACAGCATTGCAGAAAGAATTTATAACTATCCTGAAGTTAAAGATGTTTATTTAATCTCAGGTGGATATGATTTTATGGTTATCTTAGAAGAAAAATCTCTAAAAGAAATTGCCAACTTCGTTTCTTATAAATTATCAACTTTAGACAATATTTTTAGTGTCGCAACTCATTTCATTTTGAAAAAATACAAAGATCACGGTACAATTTTAAACAGAAGAAATAAAGATGAAAGAGAGATTATTACTCCATGAGAAAATTTTTATCTGACACAGTCGTTAATATAAAACCGTCTGGAATTAGAAAGTTTTTTGATATTGTAAGTGAAATGAAAGACGCCATTTCGCTTGGTGTTGGTGAACCTGATTTTGACACACCTTGGCATATTCGTGATGAAGGTATCTACGCCTTTGAACGTGGAAAAACTTTCTATACATCTAATGCAGGTTTGAAAGATTTGAGAGTAGAAATCGCAAATTATTTGAAAAGAACTCAAAATCTTTCTTACAATTTTGACAATGAAATTATTGTAACTGTAGGTGGCTCTGAAGCCATTGATATCGGTTTAAGAGCAATTATAAACCCTGGTGATGAAGTTATAATTCCTCAACCATCTTATGTTTCTTATGAACCGTGTGCTATTTTAGCAGGTGCAAAACCTGTAATTATAAATTTGAAAGCTGAAAATGAATTCCGTCTTACTGCAAAAGAATTGGAAAACGCAATCACAGACAAAACAAAAATATTAATATTACCTTTCCCTAACAATCCAACTGGTGCAATTATGGAACGCAAAGATTTGGAAGAAATTGCAAAAGTCTGTATTGAAAAAGACATTCTTGTTATGTCTGATGAAATTTATGCTGCATTAACTTATAAAAACAAACACGTTTCTATCGCAGAAATTCCAGGCATGAAAGAACGAACTATTTTAATAAATGGATTTTCAAAATCTTATGCAATGACAGGTTGGCGTTTGGGTTATGCTTGCGGACCAAAAGAAATTATTCAACAAATGACGAAAATCCACCAATTTGCAATAATGTGCGCACCAACAATTAGCCAATATGCAGCAATCGAAGCGTTGAAAAACGGCGATAAAGATGTTGAAGAAATGAAACAAGCATACAACCAACGTAGAAGATTTTTGATAGATTCTTTCCGTAAAATGAATCTTGATTGCTTTGAACCATACGGTGCTTTTTACGTGTTCCCTTGCATAAAAGAATTTGGAATGACAAGTGAAGAATTTGCTACAAAATTCTTATATGAAGAAAAAGTTGCCGTTGTTCCAGGAACTGCTTTCGGTGATTGTGGTGAAGGATTTTTGAGAATTTCTTATGCATATTCATTAGAAAATCTAAAAATCGCAATAGAAAGATTAGAAAGATTCATTACAAAATTAAGAAATTCATAAAGTTAAAATTAAAGAAGAGGTTAGCCAACTTTATTTAATACTTGAGCAACTTTTTCATTGGTTGTTGATGTCACAACACCTAATTTATTAAGACCGGTTTGAACTGTATTGAATATTTCATCAGAAGCGGTATCTACAACAATTCTACCTTCTTTACTTCCTACATGAAATGTTGTTGTAACACCTTTATCTTTAATAAAATCAACAACTTCATTGTACAAATATTCCTTGTGTTTATTTTCTTTTGCTAAAATCGTAATTTTACGTCCCTGGAAACTTGTTATTCCTGACATTGGGTTAATAGTGTTCATCTTTTTCTCCTTAATATTCTTTATGTTCACTTAAACCGCGTAAATAATTTTTTTTGCGAATTTCAAAATAATTGTAACTTAAATTAACAATAATTGTAAATAATACACGCAAAAAATTTCTTGAAAATTCGGCGGTATTAGTATAATATACACGTATAATAGTTTTAAGGAGTAATTTAAAAATGGTTATAAATAATAAATCTAATAATACTCAGCCTGAAAACCAAGCTACATCATGTATTTCCCATAGGGGTGGGGTAGAACGTTCTCGTAGCAAAGGTTTCAAGGAAATTAAAAGAAAAGTCAAATACATTTTAAAGACTCCTTTTAGAATATTTGGAAAAATTCAATATCATGAATATTTAGAAAGTTATAAAAATTTATCCAAAGAAAATTTTGTTAATATAACAACAAAACCTTATTCAGGAATGAATACAGTCAAACCTATTGCGTTATACTTACCTCAATTTCATTCAATCCCATTAAATGACAAAAGTTTTGGAAGAGGTTTTACGGAATGGACAAACGTAACCAAGGCAATTCCACAATTTAATGGTCATTATCAACCACATTTACCTATTGACGTCGGATTTTATGATTTATCCAAACCTGATGTTATGTATAGACAAGTAGAACTTGCAAAAATGTATGGTATATATGGGTTTTGCTTTCATTATTATTGGTTTTCAGGAGAAAGACTACTAGAAGCACCTATTTTCAATTATTTGAACAACAAAGATTTAGATATGCCATTTTGCTTATGTTGGGCAAATGAAAACTGGTCTAAACTATGGGACGGTGGAAATAAAGAATTATTAATGACCCAAGAATTAAAAGATAATGATGATGAAAAATTCTTTTATGATATTTTGCCATTCTTCAAAGATGAACGCTATATAAAAATCAACAACAAACCTGTATTGTTAATTTATAGATTAAATTTGTTTGAAGAAGAACGCATAAAAACTTTTGTTAAAAACATAAAAACTTTAGCTAAAAAAGAAGGCTTTGATGATATTCATATTATTGGCTCAATAGTAAATAAGTGTACTGATCCAACCATTTACGGTGCAGATGCAGCAATGGAATTCCCTCCTCATTATGTAAAACAGAAATCTGCAAAAATCAATTATGTAAACAAAAATTTTGTTGGAAAAATTATAGACTTAAAAAAATATATCAATCAAAGACAATATATAAAAGAATGTGATTTTAAACTTTATAAAGGCATTTTCCCAAGCTGGGATAATACTGCAAGAAAAGCTATGTCAAATGCTTGGGTATTCATATCCAACCCTAAATTATATAAAACTTGGTTGATTGATTTGATAAATTGGACTAAAGAAAATCACAAAATTGAAGAACAATTTATTTTTATTAATGCTTGGAACGAATGGGCAGAAGGTGCACATTTAGAGCCTGATCAAAAATATGGTTATGCATATTTACAAGCAACTAAAGACGCTCTGGAAGAAACTTGTTAATAACATCAACCCAATTTGCCCATCAGTTAAAAATATGCTAAAATGAATTTATGCTAAATATTTTTAAACAAGGACATCCAAAAGGCTTATATTTGCTGTTTTTTGTAGAAATGTGGGAAAGATTTTCTTTCTATGGAATGAGAGCATTAATCGTTTTATACATGGTACAACATCTCATGTATTCTACACAACAAGCAGGTAACATTTATGGACTTTACACCGGACTTGTTTATTTGACACCATTAATTGGAGGTTACCTGGCCGACAGATACTTTGGTCAAAGAAAATGTATAGCAACCGGTGCTTTGTTAATGGTGGTTGGCTTATTTTTATTAGCTTTTGGCCCAAAAAGTTTATTCCTGTTATCGTTATTTTTTATGATTATAGCTAATGGATTTTTCAAATCCAACATAAGTTCTGTTTTAGGTCTTTTATATGGAAATGACAATGAAAAAAAAGACAGTGCTTTTACAATTTTTTATATGGGAATAAATCTTGGCGCATTCTTTTCACCTTTGGTATGTGGAACTCTTGCTGTTAAATTTGGGTTTGAATACGGATTTGCAGCAGCAGGCATCGGAATGCTTATTGGTTTTATTCTTTATAAATTATTTGAACATAAATTATTAGGTGATAGCGGACTTTACCCTGCAACAAAAACTCAAATAAAAGAAGATGAAATCGTTGAAACCGATATTAACGGTAAAAAACGCTTTGTATCTCTTTTAGTTTTGATGTTATTTACAATTCCATTTTGGGTTAGTTTTGAACAAGCTGGATCTTCACTAACTTTATTTGCTGAATATTCAACAAACAGAACATTCTTTGGTTATGAAATTCCGACAGAATATTTCCAATCACTAAATCCATTGTTCATAATAACTTTAGCTCCTTTGATTTCTGTTTTGTGGGGAGCTTTGAGAAAACGAGCAAAAGAACCGACTTCAGTTGAAAAATTTGCAATTGCTTTGTTTTTAATTTCAATTGCCTATGTTGTATTGGCGTTTGCGGGACATTTATCTTTAACAACACTTGTTTCACCACTTTGGTTAGTATTAGGTTATTTTATAATGACTGTGGCAGAACTTTGCCTATCACCAATCGGGTTATCACTGGTATCAAAACTGGCACCAAGAAAATTTTTATCCCTAACTATGGGGTGCTGGTTTTTAACAAGTTTTTTGGGTAATTTGATTGCTGGAGTTTGGAGTGGAAATTATGAATTAATGACTCCTGCACAACTCTTTGGAGTTCTTGCAATTTTATCATTCGTAACGTGCATACTATTAATATGCTTTATGCCTGTATTAAACAAGGCTTTGAAAAAATAATTCCAATATTGTTCTATTATTGTAAAAATTTATAACTTTGACGGTTGAAGTCCTTTAAAACATACGTTATAATGGTAGTAGCAGTTAAAAATATTGCTATTTAGTTCATTTTGAATGGAAAGGGGCGAAGAGCCCCTTTCTATTTTAGTTTTTTGAAGAATTTTATTCCAAATATTTGCAAGATTTTATACGTTTTCTTATTTTTCATTATTGTTGTTAAAGAAAAAATGCGCTCTTTGATTGTCTTACCATATTTCCCCAAATCCCAAATATAAAAATCTTTCCAGTTCTCAGACAAAATCCAAGCCCATTTGGTTCCAGTTGTTTTACCTCCAATAAAATATTTGCACTTGGATAACAAATAAATCGAAAATAAATACTCTTTTGCTAAACTATAGTTGTGATTTTTTCTGTCAATGGATAATTGTGATAACAACTTTGTAGAGTTATTATCATATGAATATTTGTATTGTGAATTTTCTATCAACAAATCTTTGAATTCTTTTTTAAATGTTTCATAAATCTCATTGTCTTCTGTTGCTACGTATATTCTGTTAATCTGTGGATATTTTTCAATAAATTGTTTAACTTTTTCAATAACTTTTTTTGTTTCAGGTTGAATATGTTCCCCATATGTTCGTCTTTTAGTATAATCCGTTCCTCTGCACAATACACCTAAAATCTCATCACTATTACAAATTTGAGATAATTTTTCATCTAAATACTGTTGTATTTGTGAATTAAATTTTAAATATTTTTTATACGTATTTTTTTTACATTCTAAACCACTACTGACATTTTGAAGTTGTTTAGGAACATCACCGTTCCAAAGAACCTCTTTCATATCAGGGAAAAAACAATTTTGGCTTATCAATACATTAGAATTTTGCGTAACATTATCTAAGTTATAACCATTAGGTTGTTCAAAAAAATATTCCCAAACATTATCTTTAAAAACCCTGTCATCTTTAAAATATTGGTTATCATAGTGTTTCAGATCCACAATAGGAATGTAACCGTTGTTTTTAGCATAAATAACATGATTGATTACAGAAGTCGCAAGAGCAAACAAACCTTCTATCTCGTATGTAACAGCAATTATATAAAATTTGTTCATAAATCAAAATTATAACATTTTTATATTGTTAAACATATTAGACAAATGGCTAATATTAGAGTTGAAATTTATAAAAACAAGAGTTATAATATAAATGGTCTTAAAAGTGTAAGGGGTATATTATGAGCGTTTGTGAATTCGATACTTTCGAAGATGAAGCAGAATTAACCATGTTAATTAAAAAACTTCAAGAACAAAATAAAGAATTTCTTCAAGAAAAAGATCCTTTAGATGTTCCACCACTTCTAAGTTAAGTTTCAATTCAATCTTATAATCTCAAAATTCAAATACGCAGCAAATATCAACCATAAAAAATATGGCACAAGCATATATGCTGCAGGTTTTGATGCAGTATAAAACAAAATAATATTCCAAAACACCAAAATTATTAGCAATAAAATTACAACAAAAGCCAAAAATACATCATGCGAAAAGAAAAATATTGGCGACCACAAAAGATTTAAAACCAATTGAAGCCCAAAAATCCAAAACCCTAAAATTTTCCATTTTGTTTTTTCACTTTTTATGTATAAAAATAGTGAAATTGCCATGAAAATATAAAGTATAGTCCAGGCAATAGAGAAAACTTCTCCAGGTGGAGTTAAAGCCGATTTATTAAGTGTTTGATACCATAAATTGTTGTACATAATGGAATTTTAAAATAGCATTAAAATTTTCACATTCCACAACTATATATTAAACAATTCGTCATATTTTGCTTTAAAATCAGCCATTTTTTTGCCTAATGTTTCTTTAAATCTGGAAACAAAAGTTTTGAAATACAATTCAGCCAAATTGTCAGCTTCTTGGGCTGCTTTTGCAATAACTTCTTCTTGATATTTTAACACTTGTGGAGGGATTTCTGCCTTTTTTGACACCTGATTTTCAACAGCTTTTGAAGTTTCAACAGGACTTTCTATTTTTACTTTAGGCTTTCTGCCACGTTTTTTAGGAGCTGAAGTTGTTTCAGGATTTGAAACTTCTTCTGTTTTAATTTTTGGTTTTCTACCACGCTTTTTAGGTGCTACTGAGTCTGTTTTGACAGATTCTATCATAGCGTTTTCTTTATCTAAAATTGCATTCAATCTCGCATCTTCAATATCTTCGATAGAAACTTCTTTTACTTTTTTAGGTTGAGGTTTTTCTTTTATTTTTAAAACAGTTATTTCTTGAGAAAGATTTTTGTCTGATGCCTTTGAGCTTCTAAAAATTTCTTTCATAATAGCTTCAAAATTTTCTGCCACATTTTCACGAGCAAGTTCTTGTGGTGTGTAATGGTAAACGGTATCATTTTCAATAATAGGTTTTCCTGTTAGTTGATCTGTTTTTAAAAGCTCTTTGTTTAATAGATCAACAGAAATATATTGTTTTTCGCCACTTGGAGTTGTTTTTCTTATAGAAATATACTTTAATTGATCACCATAATTAGGATTCATTGTTTTTATAACTCTAATTGTACTACCATCTTCAGCATTTAAAGTAAATCCAACCATTTTACCTGAAGACGGTGAAACTTGCGGATTGATATGTTTTGGCAATTTATCTACTGGTGTATCGAAAATATTTATAAGTTTATTTGGTTTAATTTCTGGAAGTTTTGCTTCAACAACTTCAGCGACCTTTGCAGGTTTTGGAAGTTCTTGAACAACTTCCTGAGCTTTGTTAGGTTTGCCATAATTTTCTAAAAACTCAGCGTATTTTGTAAGTTCTTCATCCGCTAATGTAATATATTTTTTCACACCAGAATTCGTTATTTCTTCAGCTGACATATAACGAAAACTTGGAGGCATCATAAATGGCGCATTTTGATTAATGTTCGCAACTGATTTGTCTAAACCATCAATCAAAAAATGTGTTGCATTTTTATCTTTATCTCTCACAACAATTCTGATTAGATTTGAGTTTTTATTACTTCTGGCAACAGTAAGTGTTTCAATTCCGTCAGGATTATCTTTTAACATAAAGGTATGACCCTTGTTACCTTTATAAATCAATAGTGGTTCATATTCTTGTTTTATATGAGAGGCTTTTGCTGGTAACATATCCGCAAAGAATTTTTTAACTGTTTTCAATTTTGCATAAATACTTTGAACTGTATCTTGTGTTGCTTGATTAAAAATAGCGGGTTCTGAAATTTGACGAGGTGCCTTAAATCTGGCAGAAAAACTAACTGTATCAACAGTATTTTGCATGTATGATTTGTGTTGCACATGATTATTTTGCGTATTTCTTTTATACGGATTAAAAACTAATAAATTATTTGTTACTCTCATCTTCGATATCCCCTAATATATCCATTATTTTGCAGTAAACATGTTATAAAATCAACTATTTTATTTTTCACAAAGTCCACCCACCTAAATCACCAACACTCTCGTCATGCTGAACTTGTTTCAGCATCTGTTTTTTTTAATCATAACAAGCACCCACCTAAATCCTCCCTTACTAGGGAGGACTTTTACCCTTGAAACTTGTTTTGTTCTATTCTCTTAACTAGAACTGTTTTGCTTTCTCCCCTCCCTCGCTAGGGAGGGGCTGGGGGTGGGTGGACAACAATAATAACCTTATTCAAATTTTATGCTAAAATGTAACAATGAAAGATCTACAATTGAAAGCTAGAAATTTAAGAAACAATCAAACTCAACAAGAAAGAAAATTGTGGAGTTTGATTAAAAATAGACAATTTTACGGATATAGATTTTTACGACAGTATGCTATACCTCCATACATTGTCGATTTTATATGTCGTGAAAAACAAGTTATTATTGAAATTGATGGTGGACAACATAATGATGTTGCTGCGCTTGAGTATGACAGAATTAGAACCGAATATCTGAACTCGCAGGGTTTTAAGGTAGTCAGATTTTGGAATAATGATATTGATGGAAATATCGAAGGTGTATATTTAGAGTTGGAAAAAATTTTTGGAGTTGGGCTAGAAAAATAAAGTCCACCCACCTAAATCCTCCCTAACAAGGGAGGACTTTTACCCTTGAAACTTGTTTTGTTCTATTCTCTTAACTAGAATTGTTATACTTTCTCCCCTCCCTTGCTAGGGAGGGGCTGGGGGTGGGTGGTTATTAAACCTTTAACCAACCAGTGGCTTGGCGTGAGATCGAGCCTGTTTTTTCTATTATGTCGGCGTATTTTTCCATTGGCAATATTTTTAAATCAAACGACACCCTTAATAGCACATTCAACAATTCTACCTGTTCTAACAACTCAAAAATATGTGGCGATTTATCCTTGGAACTATTCGCTCTATATATACATAACAAAACTTCCGTAATGT
>SUTY01000065.1 GCA_015152455.1 Cyanobacteria bacterium SIG32 | reverse complement strand
TTACAACTATGAAAGGTATCAATGGAGCAGAAATAAAATGACTCCTGTACAATACAGAAGTCATTTATTACTTGCCTCTTGATCCACCCTTTTTTCTTTGTCTAGTTTTTAGGGTTCAGTTCAATTATAAGGACTCTTTTTTATTTGTTTGATTTGTTGTTATTAAACAGCGTAAACACTAACTTGTTTTCTGTCACGTCTGTGTGGTTCAAATTTAACTTCACCGTCAATTAATGCGAACAATGTATCATCAGAACCGATACCAACATTGTTACCAGGGTGAATTTTTGTTCCTCTTTGACGAACAAGAATGTTACCTGCTTTAACAGTTTCTCCACCAAATTTTTTGACGCCCAAGCGCTTCGCTTCGGAGTCACGTCCGTTTCTGGTGGATCCCATACCTTTCTTATGTGCCATTTTTATTCTCCTTGTAGTTGTTTTTTACTAATTAATTATGCTTCAACTGTTTCTGTAGTTTCAGCTTTCTTTTGTGCTGATGTTCTGATTTTGTTAATCATAACTCTTGTAAAGCCTTGTCTGTGGCCGTATTTTCTTCTGTATCCTTTTTTAGGTCTTTGTTTGAATACGATTACTTTTTTAGCTTTGTCGTTAGCCAATACAACACCTTCAGCAGATGCACCAGTTACGTATGGTTGACCAACTTTTGATTTTTTGCCGTTTACGATCATAACAATTTTATCGAAAACAACTTTTGCGTCTTTTTCTGCATCTAGCAATTCTACTTCTACGTAGCGACCTTCTTCAACTTGGTATTGCTTTCCGCCTGTTTCTACGATTGCGTACATTTTTTCTTTCCTTTCATTTTGGGTTTCGTACTCCCCTAGCACTATTTATTTGCAAATATAAAAATTCACCTAGTGTAGTTGGGGTGTTTTCATAACGAGTTACCACATACTAATACGTATTGTAATTATCTGATACTAAAACCCTATTGTCAAGTAGTTTTAATATTTGTTAACTTTGAGATTTATCTTTTTTTTTGGAGTATTATTAACATATGAGAGAAGATGAGATTGTAAAAGCAACAGGGGCTGAGGTTCTAAAAAAGGGTAAAAATCTTGATGATTACTCTTTTTCAACCGATACAAGAACAATTAAAAGTGGGGATATTTATTTACCGTTAAAAGGTGAAAATTTTGATGGTGAAAATTTTATACAAGAAGCGTTGAATAAAGGTGCAGTTGGTTATTTTACAACTCAGGGGAAAGTTTATGATGAGGCTGGTGTAATTTTTAAAGTTGAAAATACTTTAGATGCGTATTTGAAACTCGCTAATTTTTATAAAAATAAAATTAATCCTAAAGTTGTTGGGATTACTGGAAGTTCAGGTAAGACAACTACTAAGGAAATGGTTTATTCTGTTGTTAAAGAAAAATTTAAAACAGTAAAAACTTTTTCAAATCATAATAACGAAATCGGTTTTTGCCAAACTGTTTTTGAATCTCAACCAGATACAGAGGTTCTTATTATCGAAATGGGAATGCGAGGATTGGGCGAAATTGAATTAATTTCTCGTTATGCTGAACCAGATTTTGCTATAGTAACAAACTCAGGTTCGGCACATATTGGCAGGCTCGGCACTCTTGAAAATATTGCTAAAGCAAAATGTGAAATTGCAAAATTTTTAAATCCCAATGGTGCTTTTATTGCACTTAATCAGCAACGTATAAAAGATGTTCTTGAGTATTTGGGTGAAAAAATCTATTATTCAATTGATGATGTTCAAGTAATAGAAAATCGACCTTCGTATTCTAAATATGTATATAAAAACAATGAATATGAGTTGTTTGTAGAAGGTGATTATAATATTGAAAATTCTTTATCAGCGATAGAGGTAGGCTTTAAATTAGGTATGACATATGAAGAAATTAAGCAAGGACTTGCTTCATATAAGCCAATCGAAAAACGTTGGGAAGTTGAAAAAATTGGAGATTTAAAACTGATCAACGACAGTTATAATGCTAATCCTGAATCAATGAAAGCGTCTGTTAAAACGTTTATTGAACTTTATGAAAATCCTGTTGTTGTTTTGGGTAATATGGGAGAACTTGGAGAAAATGAAGTTCTGTATCATAGGGAAGTTGGTCAATTTTTATCCAAAGTTAGTGCTAAAAATGTTAAATTTTTGACTGTGGGCAATTTGGCATCTAAAATTGGTGAAGAGCTCTTAAATCAAGGGTTTGAGGTTAGTAGTTTTGATAATAATGAACAAGTATCTCGTTACATTCTTGATAATTTGAATGTCGATTATACAATATTTTTGAAGGCTTCAAGATCTATGAAATTTGAAGAGATTATTGAAGTTTTGAAAAGAGGTAAGCAATGATAATGATAACAGTAGCATTCCTTTTAGGAATGATTTTATGCCTTTTGTTTGGCGTTCCGTATATAGATTTTTTAAAGAAAAAAATGATAGGGCAATATGTAAAAGATCTTGCCCCTGAATCTCACGCTCAAAAGCAAGGAACTCCTACAACAGGCGGTGTTTTTATTATTGTAGCCATAGTGATTTCTTCAATTATAGCATTGATGTTAGCACAAAGACTTTCTACTGATGCTCTTATAATTTTGATCACTTTGGTATTTTATACATTTGCTGGTTTTCAAGATGATTATATAAAAATTAAAGGTAAAGGAAATGACGGTTTAACTCCTAAAGGCAAACTTTTAAGACAGATTGCAATAGCGCTTTTACCAACTTTGTATGTAATGATGACAAACTCTTACGGATCGTATTTTTCAATAGGCAGTTTTGTAATTAATTTACATTGGTTTTATCCTTTACTTGCAATATTTATTATTACAGGTGCTTCTAATGCTTATAACTTGACAGATGGATTAGATGGTTTAGCGGCATCAACAGGAGTCCCAGCTTTTGTTGTTTGTTCTATTATTTCATTATTTAGTGGATATCCGGAAGTTGCGATTATTTCAGCTTCTGTAGCAGGTGCTTTAGTTGGGTTTTTGAAGTATAACAAGCCAAAAGCTCAAGTGTTTATGGGTGATACTGGAAGTTTAGCAATTGGAGGCTTGTTAGGAACATTAGCAGTTATGGGTAAATTTGAATTTCTTTTAATTTTCTTAGCTGCAATTTTTGTTACAGAAACTTTATCTGTAATTATCCAAGTTGTTAGTTTTAAAACAACAGGAAAAAGAGTTTTTAAAATGGCACCAATCCATCATCATTTTGAATTGTGCGGATGGAGTGAAAAGAAAGTTGTTGTAGTTTTTGCAATAGTTTCTTGTATATGTTCTGTTTTTGCATTAGGTTTATTTGAATTATTTAAAAAGGGAATTTTGTAGTATGACAAAAGTTTTAGTATTAGGTTTATCAAAAAGTGGTATAGCAGCGGCTAAGTTTTTAAATCGTCATGGTTATGATGTTTATTTGACAGAAAGCAAAAATGTTGAGCCAGATGTGGAATTGGAGAAACTTGGTATTAAAATTGAAACAGGTGGACATTCTTTGAAATTTGTTGACGGTGCGGAATTTGCCGTTACAAGTCCTGGTATTCCGCCTCATAGCATAATTATTGAGCTTTTGAGATTGAAAAATATTCCTGTTATTTCGGAATTAGAATTGGCTTATCGAATGAGTGAAACTCCTTTTGTTGCAATAACTGGTACGAATGGAAAAACTACGACAACGGCTTTGACAGCTCATATTTTTGATAAAAAATTTAATGCTAAAGCGTGTGGTAACATAGGTCAACCACCTTGTGATTTGGCAGATGATAAATTGGATTATTATGTTTGTGAAATGAGTTCTTATCAAATTGCTATGAGTCCTACATTAGCACCGTTTATATCTGTATGGACAAATTTTACACCTGATCATATTGATTGGCACCAAGGTCTTGAGAATTATTTTGCTGCAAAAGCTAAAATTTTTAAAACTCCTCAGGCGCCAAAATATTCTGTTTTAAATGCTTGTGATGAAAAATTAAAAACATTTGAGGCTGACGGCGAAATTTTTTATTTTGGCGAACGCAAAGGTGGTAATTCTTGTTACGTAAAAAATAATGAATTTGTGTATGAAAGAGCTGGTGTTGTAGAATTTGTAATGCCAGTTTCTGAGTGTCCGCTTGTAGGAGAACACAATAACCAAAACGTTGAGTGTGCAATTATTTGTGCTAAATTGGCAGGCATTGATAACGAAACAATAATTTCAGCGATTAAAGAATTTAAAGCACCAGCTCACAGGCTTGAATTTGTTGCTAATGTTGGTGAAACGGCATTTTATAATGATTCAAAAGCAACTAATCCAGAGGCTGCAATTGTTGCAATTAAATCATTTGAAAATAAAAATGTTGTTCTAATCGCTGGTGGACGAGATAAAAATACCAGCTTAAAAGAATTTTGTGATGATGTTAAACGTTACATTAGCAATGTAATTTTAATAGGTGAAGCTACAGAAAGATTTGAAAAAAATCTTGTCAACTGTGGGTTTGAAAATATTATCAAAGAAGATACTTTACAGTCGGCAATTGATAAGTCAATTGAATTAAAACCTGATGTTGTGTTGTTATCACCGGCATGTGCAAGTTTTGATATGTTCAAAAGTTATGAGGAAAGGGGGGACGTTTTCAAAAATTATGTCTTATCAAAGATCTGAAGATAAAACTCCTAAACGAAAACAACCTTTTCAAAGTGTAATTGAGGCAACTCCTGACAGAACGTTATTGTTGGTTGTTACTTTCCTTGTAATTATTGGATTTTTAGCTATATTTTCAGCTTCTGCTCCAAGATGTTTGTATGAAGGTGGAAATCCTGCGCAGTTTCTAATTAAACAACTCGGCGCATTTGTTGTTGGTGTTGCAGGGTTGTGTTGGTTTGCGCATTATGATTATAAAAAATTACCTAAATGGAATAACTTTTTAGTAATCGCAATAATCATATTACTGATATTGGTTAAATTCACCTCGTTAGGTGTTAATGTAAATGGTGCAACCAGATGGATTTATCTTTTTGGATTGCAGTTGCAACCATCAGAATTTGCAAAACCTGTTGTTGTATTATTGTTAGCTTCTGTATTTAGAGAAGATGCTGACTTGTTTGATCAAAGAAAATGGATATTTGCAATAATTCCTATTTTGGTAATAATTGCGTTAATTTTTATTCAACCTAACTTGAGTATGGTAATATTGCTTTTATCGACTTCTGTTGTGATGTTTTTGTGTGCTGGCGGTTCAATGAAATTATTTTTGAGTTGTTTAGTCGCAGGTATTGCAGCTATTGTAGTTGCAGCTACAACTATTATTAAGCCTTACCAAATGCAGCGATTAATGATTTGGAGAAATCCTGAAATTGATCCACAAGGGGCTGGCTATAATATTATTCAATCACTAATGGCATTTGCTTCTGGAGGTTTTACAGGTGTAGGGTATGGTGGATCAATTCAAAAATTAAGATATTTGCCAGAATGTCATACGGATTTTATTTTCGCAATTATTGCTGAAGAAATGGGTTTCCTCGGTTGTTTAATGGTAATAGGATTATTCTTCACATTTGTTCAAAGAGGATTTATAATAGCAGGAAGATGTCCTGATATGTATGGGAAATTGTTGGCTGTAGGATTAACATTTTCAATAGGTTTTCAGGCGTTTTTGAACATGAGTGTTGCGAGTTCTTTCTTACCAGCAACAGGAGTTCCGTTACCATTTATTAGTTATGGTGGTTCTTCATTAATTGTGTCGTTATGGATGGTGGGAATATTGTTAAATATTTCTAAAAAAAGAATTAAAAAGATAAGGAATGTAAATGAATCAGCAAAATAAGTCCAAAATTTTCATAGCAGGAGGTGGAACAGGTGGTCATATCTATCCTGCAGTTGCTGTTGCTGAAGCATTAAAAAATGAATATGAGATTTATTATGTTGGAAATCCAAGAAATCTTGAAAAAGAAATTGTTCAACAAAAAGGATATAAGTTTTTATCTGTTAATGTACAAGGGTTGCCAAGAAGAGCAACTTTAGATTTATTGGGTTGGAGTGCAAAACTCTTTGTTTCAATTTTAAAGTCAATGTTTTATGTTTTGAAATATAGACCTAAAACGGTATTTGGAACAGGTGGGTATGTTTCTGCACCTGCATTGATTGCGGCTAAATTATTTGGTGTTCCTTTTGTTATGCACGATTGTGATGCAAATCCTGGTCTAGTTACTAGAAAACTTTCACCATTTGCTTCAAGTGTGTCACTTGCTTTTGAGTGTGCAAAATCAGTAATAAAGAATAAAAAATGTTTTATTAATGGAAATCCTTTAAGAAAAGAATTTACTACTTTGACAAAACAAGAAGCTCGTTTGCAATTAGGTCTTGAAAATAAACTTACAATTGCTTTTATGGGTGGTTCTCAAGGCGCAAAGTCTATAAACAGTTCAACTTGCGAAATTTTAAAAACGCTTTCAAAAGATTATGATGTGCAGATAATTTTTCAAACAGGTAAGAAAAAATTTGAAGACGTAATAGAAAAATTGACAACTTTTTACCCTGAATATGAAGCGGATAAAAATATTATCGTAAAACCTTATTTTGATGATATGGTAAGTGTTATGAAGGCTTCTGATATTGCAGTTTCAAGGGCAGGTTCCTTGAGTATTTCAGAATTATCAGCGTCTGGAGTTGCTACAATATATATTCCGTATCCTTTTGCCGCAGCAGATCATCAAAGAAAAAATGCACGCTTTATGGAAGAAAATGGTGCAGGTTTATATTTGGAAGATAGTGACGTAACTGCTGAAACGCTTTTAGCTAAATTATTAGAGTTAATTAATAACCCAAATCGTTTGTGTGAAGTTCAACAAGCTACATTAAAATTGGCAAAATTTGATGCCGTATCTGATATTGTTCAACAAATTAAACAAGTTATTTAATCCTTTTATTTACAATATTTTTTGTTTTTATTATAATTTAGGCAAAGAATATTAGAAAAGGACGAGATATGAGCAAATATTTATTGGAAATTGGAACAGAAGAATTACCTTATAGATTTATCCCATCTGCAATTGAGCAATTAAGAGCAGGTTTTGAAGGGTTTTTAAATACAAACAAAGTTGGCTTTGATAAGATTGATGTTTATGCGACTCCAAGACGTTTGGCAGTAATTGTGTCAGGATTAGAAGCAAAAAGCCCTGATGAAGAAAAAATTGTTAAAGGTCCAATCAAAAAAGTTGCTTATGATGAAAATGGTAACCTTACACGTGCTGGCGAAGGTTTTATGAATAAAAATGGTTTAAAACCAGAAGATTTATACATAGAAAATGATTATGTCCACGCCAAAATTATTGTGAAAGGTCAGTCTATTGTTGAACTTTTACAACAAAATGTACCTTCAATTGTTATGAAATTACAAGGCTCTCACTTTATGAGATGGGCATATAATGAAGAAAAATTCTCTCGTCCTATCAGATGGATTGTTTCTATCCTGGATAAAGAAGAAGTTAAGATCAAAATTATTGATAAAGAATCTTCTATTTATTCACGAGGTCACAGATTCGCTCAACAAAATGTCATGATTGGTACTCCAGATGATTACATTGAAGTTATGCGTAATGCCTGCGTTATTGTTGATCAAAATGAACGCCGTCAGCTAATTGTTGCTAAAGCTAAGGCTGAAGCTGATAAGTTAGGTGCTACAGTTAGATATTCAGATGATTTGTTAGATGAAGTTACTTTTATTACAGAATATCCAGTACCTGCAGTGTGTGAATTTGATCCTCAATATTTGCAAATCCCTGAAGAAGTTACTGTTACTGTAATGGCAGTTCATCAAAGATATTTTGCGTTGTATAAAGATGGAAAATTGATTAATAAATTTATTACTATGACAAATTATATAGGTGATGAATTTGCTAATATTAAAGCAGGTAACGTAAGAGTTATTAAAGCAAGATTGGACGACGCTGTATTTTTCTTTAACGAAGATACTAAAAAACCATTAGTCGATTATGTTGAAGATTTAAAAGGCGTAACTTTCCAAAAAGGTATGGGCTCTGTTTATGACAAAACGCAAAGAATTGTCGAGCTTTCAAATAGTATCGCTAAGGATTTGGGTGTTGTATCTCCAACTATTGAAAGAACTGCATTATTGTGTAAGGCTGATTTGACCACAAGTTTGGTGTTTGAATTTACTGAACTTCAAGGCTTTATCGGTGCAGATTATGCAAGAGTTGCAAAAGAAGACAATAAAGTTGTTGAAGGTATTAAAGAACACTATTTCCCATTAAATGCAGAAAGTGAAACTGCAAAAGGTATTGAAGGTCAAATCGTTGGTATCGCAGACAAATTAGATACGATTTGTGCAGTATTTGTAGATGGCAAAAAGCCAACTGGTTCATCAGATCCATTAGGTGTTAGACGTGCTGCGCTTGGTGTTATGAGAACTGTTTTAGATGCAGGTTTGAAGATTGATTTGGAAAAATATATCGAACAATCTGTTAAATTGCTTCCAATTCAAAAAGATTGCGTAGAAGAAGTTAAAGAATTCTTTGTTCAACGTTTGGTTATTATGCTAGCTGAAAAATATAAGAAAAATGTATTAGAGGCTTGTGCAAATGCGCCATTAAAAGATTTATTAGATTACGTAGAAAGAGTAAAAGTTGTTTCAACTTTAGATTCTCCTCAAATGCTTGAAAGTGCAAACCGTGTAATCAGAATTTTGAAAGAAGATGTAACAACTCCTGTAGATGAAAAATTATTCAAAGAACAGGCTGAAGGTATGTTATATCAAGCTATAAAATCCGTTGATGAAAAATTATCTTATAGTGAATACCTAAAATCTTTAGAAAATATAAATCCAACTGTAGAAAAATTCTTTGCAGATGTTTTGGTCATGGATAAAGATGAAAATGTTAAGAAAAATAGACAAGCATTGTTATCTTTGTTAAAGAAAAAATACGAAGTGTTGGCTGATTTTAGCAAGCTATAACTGAGTTTTTGCTATTTGTGTAACAGTTTGTTAACAATGAGCTTAAAACAGTAAATTATTTTTTTCATATTACTTTAAAATAGTACAATAAGATAGTGTGATAGATTTGAGGTAGTTATGATCAACCGATTCAACAATTTAAAAATCGTTAAAAAGTTTAAAAGTGAAATTAGTCCAAAATTCAGATGGCTAACTTTCGCAAATAAAAATGCAGATAAGACATCAAAAGAATATATTCAAATGGTAAGTGGTGTCGAATTGCAATCTATGTCTGACGCAATTAAGCTGGAAGCAATGGTCAGAGAACAACTCAAGGCTGAAATTCCTAATGTAGAGAATATGAAGTCTTATGAGTTATTGGTTGATGCAGTAATGCACAATATGAGAAAAAAACAGCTTCAAGCTATGGATAATCTTGATATTAAATAGTAGGTTATCAAAGATTAAATCAAAAAGTAGCACTCTTAGGGAGTGTTATTTTTTTTTGTTTAGATTTAATTTTGTATGGGAGGAGAAATATGAAAACAATTATAGGTATAAAATTGGATAACAGAAGTGAATGTGCAGTTGAATTTCAACAAATATTGTCGGATTTTGGTTGTGGAATTAGAACTCGAATTGGTTTGCATGATACACATACAGACTATTGTACAAACTTTGGTATTGTTTTATTAGAAATCGTTGATAAGTCTGCTGATGAAATATTTGAAGTTCTATCTACAAAGTGGGAATGTCAAAAAATGGTTTTCTAAAAAAAACGAGGCATTTGAACTGAAACCCTAAAACTAGACAAAGAAAAAAAAAGATGGTTTTAGGGTTTTAATATATAAGGAGGTAAAGATGAAAAGAAAACCTTATACAGTTCAGGAAAAAGAAGAATTACTCAAGTCA
>SUTY01000064.1 GCA_015152455.1 Cyanobacteria bacterium SIG32 | reverse complement strand
TCAATAATTAATTATGTAACGAACTTAACGTCCTATAGTCTTAAAGACTTAACGGCTTACCAAATAAGGAGAGAGTATGAAAAAGCAAACCACATATAGTTTTAAGACTTTAAAGGGGGGGGGGTAGAAACGCTCTCCTAGTCTGGGTTTCAGGCATATCTGCCGTTGAATGGTTAAATAGTTTAAAGGTTGAAAGGTTGTTAACAAGAATCAGATCTTGTACAACCTTGTTTTGTTATGTGAAAAACAAATTTCAAGGAAAAAGTCCTCCCTTGCTAGGGAGGATTTAGGTGGGTGATTATTAACAATAAAAGCTCACCCACCCCCAGCCCCGCCCTAGCGAGGGAGGGGAGTACAGAACAGTAATTTAAAAAATAGTAGTACATATAAAAAAATGAAAGGAAAAAAGTTATGAAAAAAACTGTAAAGAACTTGATCACTTGGTCACCTAGTCACTTGATCACTTCCCCAAAATCCGCTTTCACTCTTGCAGAAGTCCTAATCACCCTCGCAATTATCGGTGTTGTTGCTGCAATGACAATACCAACATTGATTAGTGATTATCAAGAAAAACAAACTATTACCGCTTTAAAAAAGAACTATGCAATATTTAATGAAGCATTTCGACTAGCATACGCAGAAAACGGTGACATATCGACTTGGGGATTTTCAGAATTAAATCATATCGAAAACGAAGATGGTTCTCGGGATTATGATACGGAAGAAAACTTAGAATCTGGAAAATTATTATTTGATAAAATAAAACCATATCTTAAGTTGGTTAAAACTTGCGAACCTTATAGTGCAGATTGTATGGCACCAGTAGAAGGAACGGCTACTAAAGATTATACAATACCATATTACTCAGGTATTTTAAACAATGGCACAAGTTTTTATTTATTCGGACGAGATCCTAATTGTGCTTACGTAAATGATAATGCAAATCTTGCTAAACCTAATCCAACAAAAACATTGTGCGCAGATTTAACAATAGATATAAATGGCAAAGATAAAGGTGAAAACTATTGGGGTAAAGACGTTTTCAGATTTTCAATAACTCAAAATGGTATTTTCCCTCGTGGAATACAGTCAGATGATGGGTTTCCATTTGAATCCTATTGTCACCCACTTGACGGAAACCGCTCCACATACGGAGAAGCCTGCACAGGTTGGGTTATAGAAAACAGTAACATGGATTATTTACATTGCTCAGATTTATCTTGGGACGATAAACGTAAATGCGATTAAGTTATCAACAGGTTGGGAAAAATCCCAACCTGTTTTTTGAACTCCTTAACCCTATGTAACAATTGCTTTAACAATGGGACTTTTAGCTATATTTGTGGTATGATTTTGACATAGAACATGGGGAAAATAAGGAGAAAATTTTGAGCCAGCAAAGTATGTTTGAAGACGGAAAAATCGTTCCTGTCAATATAAGAGAAGAAATGAAACGTTCATACATAGATTATGCAATGAGCGTTATTGTAGGTCGTGCATTACCTGACGTTCGTGACGGTCTAAAACCTGTTCACAGACGTATTTTATACGCAATGAACGAATTGGGTATGACACCTGATAAACCATTTAGGAAATGTGCTCGTATCGTTGGGGAAGTTCTTGGTAAATACCACCCTCACGGCGATAGCTCTGTTTATGAGGCTTTAGTACGTTTAGCACAAGATTTCAACACAAGATATTTAGTTGTTGATGGACACGGTAACTTCGGTTCAGTTGATGGTGACGGGGCAGCTGCAATGCGTTATACAGAAGCTCGTATGCACAAAATCACACAATCAATGCTTGCTGATATTGATTGTGAAACTGTTGAATTTGAACCGAACTTTGACGGTTCATTACAAGAGCCTGCTGTATTACCTGTAAGACTTCCAATGTTATTATTGAACGGTGTTTCAGGTATCGCAGTTGGTATGGCAACAAATATTCCTCCTCACAACCTTTGTGAAATTGTTGACGGTACTGTTGCATTAATCGATAATCCTGACATTACAATTGATGGCTTGATGGAATACGTTAAAGGTCCTGACTTCCCAACTGCCGCAACAATCATTGGATTAAACGAAATTAAACAAGCATACGAAACAGGCAGAGGTTCTATCAAAATGTCTGCAGTTGCAGGATTTGAAGAAATTGCAGGTGGTGCAGGTCGTCAATCTCGTACTGCTATTGTTATTACTGAAATTCCTTATCAAGTTAACAAAGCAATGCTTATCGAAAAAATTGCCGATCTTGTTAAAGAACAAAGAATTAACGGCATTTCTGACATTCGTGATGAATCCGACCGTGATGGTATGAGAATAGTTATCGAACTTAAACGTGACGCAAAACCTGACGTTGTTAAAAATAACTTGTTCAAATACACTCAACTTGCAACAACATTTGGCGTGAATATGCTTGCTTTATGTGGCAAACAACCTCGCTTAATGAACTTGAAGCAAGTTCTTGAAGAATTTGTTGAACACAGAGTTGAAATCGTTACAAGAAGAACTATTTTCTTCTTGAAAAAAGCAAAAATCAGAGCTCACATTTTAGCAGGTTTGATTATTGCATTGGGTTCAATTGATGAAGTTATTGAAATTATCAAAAAATCAAAAACAACTGATGATGCTAGAACTGCTTTAATGTCTAGATTTGGACTTGATGCAGATCAATCAAATGCTATTTTGGAAATGCAATTAAGACGTTTGACAGGTTTGGAACAAGATAAAGTTAAAGCTGAATACGACGAATTGATTAAGAAAATTGCTGAATACGAAGATATTCTTGCAAGCCGTCAAAAAGTTCTAAACATCATCAAAGGCGAATTATTAGAAGATAAAGAAAAATACGGCGACGATAGAAAAACTCAAATTTTACCTGATCAAGGTGAAGTTACTATTGAAGATTTGACTCCAAATACACCTATGGCAGTATTTATTACACACCAAGGCTATTTGAAACGTATTTCTTTAGATACATTTGAACGTCAAAACCGTGCAACTCGTGGTAAAGCTGGTATCAAAACAAAAGAGGACGACGATATTCAACACTTCTTTACTGCAATGATGCACGATAAAGTCTTGTTCTTCTCTTCTAAAGGTACAGTTTACAGCTTGAACGTATATGACTTCCCAGAAGGCGGACGTCAATCTAAGGGCTTGCCTATTGTAAACGTACTTCCGATAGAACAAGATGAAAAAATCACTGCAGTTGTACCTGTAAGCCAATTCTCACACGATTTGAACTTGATTATGCTTACTAAAAAAGGTTACATCAAACGTATCGAACTAGATAACTTCTCAAATATCAGAAGAAACGGTATTATCGCAATCGGTCTTGACGAAGGCGACAGATTGAATTGGGTAAAACTTGCAACTGCAAAAGATGAAATTATTATCGGTACATCTTGCGGTATGGCAATCAGATTCCCAATCCAAGACTTAAGACCTCTTGGCAGAAGCGCACGTGGTGTAACTTCTATGAAACTAAGAACTGGCGACGAATTAATCGGTTGTGATATTGTTCCAAAAGATTATGATGCTGACTTGTTAGTAGTAACTTCAGACGGCTTTGGAAAACGTACAAAACTTTCTGAATTTAGAACTCAAAACAGAGGAGGTATCGGTCTTATCGCAACTAAATTCAAATCAGGTTCTTCAAGACTTGTTGCATTAACTATCGTAAATGATAGCGACGACATTATGTTGGTAACTGCAAACGGTATCGTAACAAGAATCAACGCAGGTTCAATCTCTCAACAAGGACGACCTGCAACAGGCGTAAGAGCTCAAAACTTGGTTGACAACGACACAGTTGTTTCAGTAAACAAAATCCTAAACCCTGATGAAGATGATGCAACCATTAAATCAGAAACCCAAGCATCAACTCCAACACCAACTGAAGAAGTCGAACAAACAAGTTTGTTAGATATACAAGAATAAAAAAGAGCCTCGTTTGAGGCTCTTTTTTTAATTCTTTACCCAAAACTGATTCATACATAAAACTTTTGTTGGATCATCTTTAGAATAAACTTTCATTATATATGCACCAGGCTCTGATAAAACAACATAATCATCATAATAATACATCTCATCATCATACAATCGTGCTGAATAACTCCAGGCAAGTTTATACCCAAGTCTTTCGTACTTATTATCTTTCTTTATTACCTGAATTTCTATCCTATTCGTTTTAATTTTTTTAGGAATCAATATTAAATAATATATACGTTCATTAGATTGAAATACATTAGAAAAATTCATTGCGTTTTCAACCGTAATTTTTTCTTGATTAAATAAAATTGCAGCTTTATCAGGCTTTTTACAAGCACTAACTGAAATAATCAAAACAAATAACATTAAAACTGCAAATAATTTCTTCATTTTTCAAGATTTTTAATTTTTTCTTCTACCTGAGCAACATTTGCCGTATCTTTATTGTATTTCAAAAATTCTTTGTAATTTTTCAACGCTTCTTCTTTATTATTTTCGGTTTCCGCAGCAATCGCCAAAGCAAAATACGCATATGCGTACTCAGGATTTAACTGAACAACTTTTGTGAATGATTTTTTAGCTTCAGGAATATTATCTTCATTTGCCTGAACTAAACCTAAATTAAACCAACCGTCAGCATAATCAGGATTTACAAAAATAGCACGTTTATAAAAATCACCAGCTTTTTTGTTGTCTTTACGCATTTTATAAATGTTACCTATTTTTAAAAGAGTAACTTCATCACTTGGGTTAACTTTCAACGCATGTTGATAATTTAACAATGCAGCATCAAAATTTTTACTCTTGTAATTTTCATCACCGATTGTAATTAAATCCTTGCTCTTCGTTAAATCAACTTCAGGAGCTTTTATTTCTTTAATTTCAGGAGCAGGTTTCGATTCAGCTTCTTCAACCACATCTGTTACAATAACTTCAGGCAACTCCTCGTCTGTAGCTACAGTAACTTCAGTTTGTTGACTATATAATAAAGACACAAACTCACCGTATTCTTCACTATACAATGTTTTTTCTGGTTCTAGAGCAATTGCTTTTTCATACATTTCACTGGCTTTTTCATTCATATCCATTCCACGATAAGCCTTAGCTAATCCATAATAAGCATAATCATTTGATGGATCTTGTGCAATTGCTTTTTGAAAATATTCAGCGGCATTAGAATATTCCTCATATTTAACGTCCAAATGTCCTTGAGCAACATACGCATTTACCAAATTTTCTTTTACAACTTTATTATCTTTGATTTGGAGAACTTCTTCATAAAGCGCTATTGCCTCATCATACTGTTGAAGTGCATGCATAGCAATAGCTTTGTTTGTTTTAACTTCTAAGTCGTCTGATTTCAGTTTTAACACTTCGTCATAATATTTTATCGCAGACGGATAGTCTTTTTTGGCGTGATAACAAGCTGCAAGATCTCTCTTTACATTAACATCATTTGTTTGATATTCTAAAACTTTTTCGTAATTCGCAATTGCAGTATCTAAATCGTTCAAACGCTTACTAACAATTGCTAAGTTTTTATTTGCTCTAACATCTCCTGAATGATGTTTTAAATAAATTCTGTATTGCTCCGCAGCTTCCGCATTTTTACCCATATCGGCAAGCAAATTACCATAATCTAATCTTATAGAATGCAGATTTGGCAATTGTTTAAATGCAGCTTCATACTGTTCAAGTGCTGACTCATATTTATCTAATTCTTGATATGCAAGAGCCAAACTCACACGACAAGAAGTGTTTTCAGGTTCTCTATCAATCGCTTTTCTTAAAATATCAACCGCTTGATTGTAATTTTTAGTCTTTACCAAAGCTATACCATAATTGGCGTAATCTTTAAAGTTGGCTGGATTTTTGCTATACAACTTTGAATACTCAACAACAGCTTTTTGTGGTAAATTTTGAGCTAAATAAGCCTCTGCAAGGTTTTCTCGTGCATCCCAATGATTAGGGTATATTTCTAGAAACTTATTGTATGTTTCAATAGCTGATTTGTATTCTTTTTTCTGATATAAAACATTTGCGATATTCAAATAATTGTATTTATATTCAGGAAACAATTGCATTGCTTTATTATAAGCAACTAAAGCGTCATCATATTTCCCTTGGATTTCATGAATACTACCAACACTAATATAAACAAAAGCGTCATTAGGCTTTAATTCAATGGCTTTTGAATACATTGCCAATGCTTTTTCATATTCGCCGATTTCTGAATATATACCTGCAAGTTTTGTATATAATAAACTGTCACTGCCTGATAAAGAAATAGCTTTTTTTAATTTCTCAATAGCATCAGGAAGATTATTTTGATATTCAGCAGAACATGCCTGTTGGTACAAAGCATTGACTTCCGGCGACATATAAGAATACGCAGGAATTCCTGTTAAAGTTAACGCTAAAATTGATGATATTAAAAGACGCTTATTAATTTCTCTACTCCTCAATTCTTAATTTATATTTTAGCAGAAAATTAGACTTGTGTAAAGCTATGAGAATAAATTTTTTCACCGCATATTATACCAACCGTTTTCATTATTTTTTGTTGTTCTTCATCTGCTACATCATAAGTAATTTCAGAAAATTCACCAAAATCACGTACTGTATTTGCTATTTGAATATATAATTTGTCAATTTCATTTTCTGGCAAATCCAATTCCAACATTTTTAAAATTCTCACAAGTTCAATATCTTTTGCGTCAATAATTGCAGCATCTAAACCTGCACCAAAAGCAAAACACGCAAAAACTCTATTTATCAATGGTCTTAGTTCTTTAGGTGAGCCATTTGAAACATTTGACAAACCTACAACAGTTTTTACAGGAGGATCAAAACTTTCTTTTATCATTCTGATAGTATTAATTGCTTCCATAGCCTGACTTTGATCAACGCTTAAAGGTAACACCAATGGATCGAAAAACAATTTTTCAGATTCTAAACCCTTTGCAATTGATTTTTCATACAATTCAAATGCAATTTCCAAACGTCCATCAGCTGTTTTAGGAATACCTGTTTCTTTATCTAAGGTCAAAAGAATTAAATTACAACCATACTCCAAAGCCAAATCAGTCATTTTATCAAAACGTTCATCATCTTTTGATGCACTGTTAATAAAACAATTTTCACAATTATTAAATAATTCAAGACCACGTTTCATTTCATCAGGATTTGTTGTATCGAAAGAAATTTTCAAGTCCGAATTTTCTTTCACGAACGGCACCAACCACTCAAAAATCGAGCCTTTTCTTGCAGGGCCGACATTTAGATCAATACAATCCATGTTTTTTTGAGCAACCAAAAGTGATTTTATAAAATTCTCATTACGATTTTCGATAGCTTCTCTAACAGACTTTGAAATTATATGTATATTTTCGCCAATTAAAATCATATAAAAATTTTACCACAAACCTTTATTTTTCAAAAATTTTAATAGCTCTTGGCAAAATTCCCAAACAATAAGAAATCGTAATTCCATAGTTTGTTATCGGAACATTTTTATCATTTGCTATCAAAATTCTTGACAAAATCTCACGACGATTTGTCATACAAGCACCACAATGAACAATCAAACTATAACTTGAAATAGCAGGAAAATCATGCCCTGCAAAATGTTCTATCACAAGGTCTTTGCCTGTTCTTTGCTTTAACCAATTTGGGATTTTTACACGCCCTATGTCATCTTCAATTGCGTGATGAGTACAACTTTCCAAAATCAAAACCCTATCACCATCTTTCAATGCTTCAATTGCTTGTGCACCTTTTACAAACTCCTCCAAATCACCCTTTAGTCTTGCAAAAAGAATTGAAAAAGAGGTCAAAGGTATGCTTTCAGGAACGATTTCGGAAACTTTTTTAAATGCCTGAGAATCAGTTATAACAAGAGCCGGAGGATTTTTTAAATTATCCAAAGCATCTTGCAATTCAGATTCTTTTACAACAATAGTCAAACATTCACTATCCAATAAATCCCTGATTGTTTGAACCTGAGGCAAAATTAATCTGCCTTTTGGCGCTTCTTTATCAATTGGTACAACTAAAATTACAGTGCTTTTACTTGGGATTAAATCACCTGCAATTTTGGGCGAATTCACAAAATCTTCAGGCAAAAGTTTTACCAAAGCCTCTTTAAATTTATGCACCAAGTTTTCATCATTTTTAGCTGATGTATAGATTATATTGTCAAATTTACCTATACTTTTTTCTTCAACATCACACTTGTTAACAACAACAAGATATGGAATTTTTAATTCTTCAAGTTGTTTAATAATTTCTTTTTCAAAAGCACCAAGACCATTTGTGTCACACACAATAACTGCGACATCTGTTCTGTTAAGGACTTTCATAGTTTTTTCAACACGTTTTTCAGCCAATTCTGTTGTGTCATCCAATCCTGCAGTATCCAAAAAAGTCACAGGGCCGACAGGTAACAATTCCATTGATTTTTCAACAACATCCGTTGTAGTTCCTGCAATATCAGAAACAATAGAAATTTCTTGTCCTGCAATTCGATTTAACAAAGAGGATTTGCCGACATTCGTTTTCCCAAAAATTCCTATATGTAAACGCATTGATTTTAATGTTTTCATACTAACTCCTTAAGATCATTTTAGCACAAATAGAGCCATTAAAAAAGGGTTGCTTTCGCAACCCTTTTTAAGAAATTAACCTCTGATTTTTAACTTTTTAATCAAATCTCTGTACTCATCAAGATTTCTTTCTTTAATGTAAGAAAGTAATCTTTTTCTTTTACCTACCATCATCAAAAGACCTCTTTTTGTAGCAAAGTCTTTTTTGTTTGATTTTAAGTGTTCAGTAAGTTCAGTAATTTTCTTGCTCATCATCGCAACTTGAACAGCAGCAGAACCTGTATCAGCTTCGTTTTTGCCGTATTTTTTTACGATTTCTTGTTTGTTTTTCAAGTTAATTGACATATTGTTTTTTCCTTTATTTTGTTGAGTGACATATTGGCGTAAGCACTCTACAAGGAAAATTCTAATATATCAAGAAAAAATTGCAATACATGAAAACAAAAAATACTTAATAAAGTTTAACTATTAAAATAAAGTCCACGTCGTTGGGTATTTACCGCATTAAATCTTGCATCTAATGCAATATCCACATTAATTTCGGCATCACGAACGTTTCTTATCAAATCGGTAGTGTAGCCTGATTGTGAAGCCAAAGAGGCTCTATCTGATGTAGAAATTTCGCCGTTTTCTCCTCGTTGTTTTTGCAATGCTGCTAATAATTGATTATATTTATTTTCTGCTACATTTTTTTGTTTGCGATATTGTCCAAAAATATTATTTGCTATATTAAACTGTTCGGTTGCTTCTTCATACTGAGCTTTACCTTTATAGTACAAATCCCAGGAAGAAGTTGTTTTAAACATCTTTTCTTGTTCTGCAAGATATGTTTTATAATCACCATATTTGGTAACTAATTCAGCATTACCATTAAATTGTGCTTCTGAAATTATTGGTGAACCGCCCATAATTGTCCCTTTTTTATACTCTTGTATATATAAAGTATATAACCTTGGAAAAATTGCCTTTTTTGTAACGAAACATTAACTTTCAATCTGTTTTTTGTGATAAAATAAAATTATGATTGAAAGATATTCACGAGAACAAATGAAAAATATTTGGGAATTGAACTCCAAATTCGACTATTATTTAAAAGTCGAAATTGCAGTATGCGAAGCATATGCAGAACTTGGAGAAATCCCTAAAGAAGATGTTTTAAAGATCAAACAACTTGCAAAATTTGATATTAAAAGAATTGATGAAATTGAACGAGAAGTCCGCCACGACGTTATAGCGTTTTTGACAAATGTAAATGAAAGTTTGGGTGATTT
>SUTY01000063.1 GCA_015152455.1 Cyanobacteria bacterium SIG32 | reverse complement strand
GTATGAAAGATCACAATTGTGGAGAGCTTAATCTCAACAATGTTAATGAAGAAGTTACACTATCAGGTTGGGTATCAACTATTCGTGACTTGGGCGGTATTTTGTTTATTGAATTAAGAGATCGTTCTGGATTTTTCCAAATAGTTGCTAACCCTCAAATTAACCCTGAGGTTCATAAAGCTCTAGAAAAAGTTAGAAGCGAATATGTAATTACAGTAAAAGGTATCGTTACAAAACGTCCAGAAGAAACATACAATGAAAAATATCCAACAGGACAAGTTGAAATGTATCCAACTTCTGTTCAAATACTTTCTGAAGCAAAAACTTTACCATTTGTTTTGGATGATGACAATGTTTCAGAAGATATCCGTTTGAAATATAGATATTTGGATATTAGACGTGAAGCTATGAAATCTAAACTCGTTTTACGTCACAATATTGTTCAAGCTATCAGAAACTGTTTGAATAATAAAGATTTCTTAGAAGTTGAAACACCTATTCTTATCAAAACAACTCCAGAAGGTGCAAGAGACTATCTTGTTCCATCACGTGTTCAAGAAGGTAAATTCTATGCACTTCCTCAATCACCTCAAATCTTCAAACAATTATTGATGGTTGGTGGTTTGGAAAGATATTACCAAGTTGCAAAATGCTTCCGTGATGAAGATTTACGTGCAGACAGACAACCTGAATTTACTCAAATTGACTTGGAAATGTCTTTCGTGGAACAACAAGATGTAATTAATGTTGTAGAAGATATTATTGTTGATGCATTTAAGGCTGCAGGTGTAGATATTAAACCTCCATTTATTCAAATGCCTTGGCAAGAAGCTATGGACAGATTTGGTTCTGACAAACCAGATACACGTTTTGGTTTGGAATTATTTGATATCGGTGATATTATTCTTGAATCTGAATTTGAAATCGTTAAGAAAACTCTTCAAAACGGTGGCATTGTTCGTGGTATCAGAATTCCAGGTGGTGCTAAATATTCAAGAAAAGATATTGATGATATTACTAAATTGGCTGTATCATTTGGGGCTAAAGCTCTTGCAAATATTATTTACCAGGAAGATGGAACTGCAAAATCTCCAGTGCTTAAATTTGTGACTGAAGATCAAGCTAAACGTATTCAAGAAAGAGCACAGGCTGAAGCTGGTGATATTATATTCTTTGTAGCTGACAGACCTAAATTAGTTTATGATATTATGGGTAGATTAAGACTTCATTTTGGTAAATCATTGAACTTAATTGATGAATCTAAACACAACCTTCTTTGGGTTGTTGATTTCCCTATGTTTGAATGGAGTGAAGAAGAAGGTCGTTATATGGCAATGCACCACCCATTCACATCACCTTGTCTTGAAGATTTGGATAAATTGAAATCAGGTGATTTGGGTAATGTTAAATCAATTGCTTACGATATTGTTTATAACGGAACTGAATTAGGTGGTGGTTCTGTAAGAATTCACTCATCTGAAGTTCAATCTGAAATCTTTAAGGCTCTTGGTTTGACTGAAGAAGATGCAAAAGAAAAATTCGGATTTATGGTAAATGCGTTACAATACGGTACACCACCTCATGCAGGTTTGGCAATTGGTTTAGATAGACTTGTTGCATTGTTGGCAAGAACTGATTCTATCCGTGACGTAATTGCGTTCCCTAAAAATTCAGGTGCGAAATGCTTAATGAGTGATGCTCCAGGTGAGGCTTCTTTACAACAATTGCGAGAACTTCATTTGAAAAGCACAGTTCAACCTAAATAGAATTTAAAAGCTCCCTTATGGGAGCTTTTTTATTTCTTATTTGCTTCTTTTTCTAATTTTTCTCGAACCTTTTTGCTGGCAATCTTATGCCTGTAACGTTCTAGTGCTGTTTTCATAAAATTTTGTTTTTGATCTTCACAACCTTCATCCATTATAAGGCCTTTGTATCGACCACTGTCGAAGTAAACTGTTCCTGAAACGTCAAGGCCATTGTCCAGTCTTGCAGATACTTTCATTGTATCAGCAAGTTCAAATGTGTCAGGTGTGTGTTTGTATATGTAATTCATCATTCCGCCAAATGTTTTTGGTAAATGTGCTTGAAATGATGTATTGTGTTTATTATGAAAAGGACTAATTGTAAGCATTATTTCTCCTGTTGCTCTTATAAAAGATGTAAAAAAAATATTTTGCCATAATGTAACGCAATATTAATTTGTATTATAATAATTATATGCAAGTTTTTGATAAATTGATAGAGAATAAAGGTTTGGCAATAGCTTTAGGCTATTTTGACGGTGTTCATCTTGGACATCAAACCGTTATTAAATCAGCTGTGGAGTATGCAAAGGCTAATAATACTAAATCTGCTGTAATTACTTTTAAAGATCATCCTTGTTGCTATTTTTATGGTGTTTGTCCTAAATATATTCTTTCTCGTGATGATAGAGAAAAAAGAATTGCAGATTTGGGTGTCGATTATTTATTTGAATTGGATTTTGATGAAAAACTTTGTTCATTATCAGCGACTGAATATATGGAGCGAATTTTGGTAAAATATTTTGCGCCAATATCGATTTCTACAGGATTTAATCATTCTTTTGGCGCAAATAAATCTGGCAATGTTGAATTTTTAAGAGAAAATCAAACAAAGTATAATTACAAATATTTTGAAATTCCGCCTCAGCAATATGAAAATGAGCTTGTTAGTAGTACCTCAATAAGAACATTACTCCATAATGGAGAAATAGAAAAAGCTAATAATATGTTAGGCAAAAACTTTGAAATTTCTGGGTTTGTAGTTGAAGGTCAAAAACTCGGTAGGACTTTAGGTTTTAGGACTGCTAACGTGGAATATCCAACAGAACTTGTTGATATACCATTTGGTGTTTATAAAGTGGAAACTCAATTTGGTAAAGGTATTGCAAATTTTGGAATTAGACCAACGGTTTCTAATCATAATAAGGCTATTTTAGAAACTCATATCTTGGATTTTGATAAAGATATTTATGGCGAAGTTCTTACAGTTAAATTCCTAAAAATGATTAGACCAGAGCAAAAATTTAATTCTGTTGATGAATTAAAAGTACAAATTTCTAGAGATATAGGTTCTATTTAATTAATGCTTGTATTTCTTTAAAATTAGGATGTTTAGATGATTTTAACCATTCAAAAAGTACTATTTCAGTACAAGTAACTTTACCATTAGTTTGTTTAATTAATTCTAAAACTGTATTAAATTCGTATTCTTTGCGACTAGCAGATGCATCTTTAACAAAGAAAACTTCATAACCGTTATCTATCAGGTCACAAATTGTTTGATAAACGCATATATGAGCTTCTATTCCACAAATTATAACTTGCTTTTTGTTTGTTTTTTTTAATTCTTCTGCAAATTCAGGTGTTTGAAACGCAGAAAATGTGTTTTTCTCTATAAAGGTTGTTTCAGGTGCTAACTCATTTTTTAATTCTCCAACTGTTTCTCCTAAGCCTTGCGGATATTGCTCAGTAACTATTACAGGAATATTTAAAATATTTGAGGCTTTAGCCAGTTTTATAGCACTTTGAAGAGGAGAGTTTTCTCCGACTGCTTTATCTAATTTTTCTTGAATATCAATTATAACAACAATACTATTTTCTGTATCTAACATATTAATCCTTAATGCAAGATTTGAATTCTTTAATAAAATCTTCGACAATTTTAGCTATTGTTTTAGGTGTAATTTCATTTAAGTTAAGCGGTATTTCTTTATTCTCTGGACTATCCAAACCCTCATGAATAATGTAAATAACAATTTTTGCAAATCCTGGATAAGTGATTTTTAATCGACTTTCTTGTTTGCTATTTTTTAAATAAAATACACTTTGCAATTCATCAGAATATTGTTCAATCTTAGTGTTGAATAATTTTTCTTCGTATGCTTTTTGTAATCTGAAAAACACAGGTGCAATAACTTTTTCTAGTTTGTTATTATACGCATTTTTGAATAATTTAAAATTCTTTTCATTTTTTTCTTCAGTATCCAACCAATTATCCAAAGTTTTAACTTTTTCTTCAAGAAAGACAACTGTTTCATTAGACTGGCATGCTTCAGATAATGCAGAATATGCTTCCTTTTCTAATCTTTCAAAAGTTTTTTCAGATATTTTTGCAACACCAGCTCTGATAATTAATTTTTCTGTTACTAAATTTTGGATTTTGTTTACTACAGAAAAAGCCCCATGTTTATCGACATTTGGTAAAATCATATAGAACTTGCCGCCCTTAACAATAGAAACGACATCATCACAACGCACAGATTTTTTGATAGCTTTAGATAATTTATCAGCTGAAAATCTTGTTTTGCTGGTTTCATCTAATGTTAATATAATGAACATGCCGTTTTTGACTTTTGGATCTTTTATAAATTCTGCAAGTAATTCTTTACTGAATTTGTATTTATAAAAACCAGTTTCTTCATCTACGACACTAAGTTGTTTAAGTAAAGCTAAATCTCGTGAAGATTTAACTTTAAGAGCTCTTGTTTTAAAACAATTTACTGTACGAATAAGCATTTCGTAAGGCTCAGATTGAACAGAATAATAATCTGTAACACCGTGATCGTAAGCTGTCAAAATTAAATCTTGGTCGTATTTATCGACAAGCAAAATAATTTCATATTCTGTTGATTTGATTGCTTCTATAAATTTTAGAGTTTTTTCGTTATTTTCTCTTTCGTGTACTATTACTATAGAAACGCTAGGCATTTGCAAAGTTTTCAAAGCCATTTTGTAATCACATACCGCTATACTGTCGCTTTCTCTAAGTAAAACCAATTTAGAAAGTACATTTTCTGCGACATTTTCATTTTCTGTTACTAAAAGTATATTATCGTCTATCATCTACACCTGCAAATGTTTTTTTATACATAAGAAACTACCACCTGCGCCAAATAATATGCCCATAGCAAACATGGTTATAACAACAATATTCTGTGCAAATAAAGGTGCTGGTATCATAAAGAATTGATGCATATTATTAAGGCCATTTTGTACAACATTTAATGGAAAAAGAGCAATTACTGAACCCATAAAACCATAAAAAGCGCCTTGTATGATTAGTGGGAAGCGAATGTACCAATTGCTAACACCCATTAATCTCATAATTTCAATTTCATCTTTTCTCGATTGAATTACAAGTTGTATAGTGTTGTTGATGATTGTAATTGTTAAAATTGCCATAATTATTACAACTACAACGGTAATTGAATTGACAACTTTGTTTAGTGTTTCAATCTTTTTAACAAGGTCTTGAGCGTAACTCATATCCTCAACAATTGTAAGTTGCTGTACTTTTTTAAATACTGAATCTATATTTTCAGGTTTGTCAACTTTGACATGTAAAGTGTCAGGTAGAGGATTATCAATATCAGGCAAACTCATTTCTCGTTTTAAATTTGTCCAAGAAACATCTTTTGATATAATTCTAACCCCTTCAACGTGTTCAAAATCTTTTATCCGTTGTTTAGCAACGTTTGTGTCTGTACCTTGTTTTAAATAAACTGAAATTTCCAAGACATTGCCCAGTTCATGAGCAAAAGTTGAAACCGACAATGTAGTTCTAAAAAAAGCACCAAATATAGTTAAAATAGCTGCCATTGTGGTAATGATAACCAAATTAACAATCCCAGTTCTTCGTATATCATTGAATGTTTCCATAGATATACGGTATAAAATTCTCAACTCGCATAACCAATCTTTAGGGATATGCTTTTTAACTTTTTTCTTTATCTTCATTTTTTGACTATTCATAAGTACCTGCCTGAATATCTCTGACAACTTCGCCACCATCTAGAGTTATAACACGTTTTCTGAAATAATCTACCATCGCATTATCGTGAGTCGAAACAATGACGGTTATCCCTCTTTGGTTGATTTGGTCTAAAATTTGCATAATTTCCATAGAGTTTTTAGGGTCTAAGTTCCCTGTAGGCTCATCTGCAATTAAAAGAGGTGGTCCGTTCACAATGGCACGTGCTATACCAACTCTTTGTTGTTCCCCACCTGAAAGCTCGGATGGTTTAGCATGCTTTTTCTCGTATAATCCAACGATTTTTAAGGCACCAGAAACTCTTGCGTTAATCTCTCTTGAACTAATCCCTAAAGTTCTGATAACATATGCAACGTTATCAAATACGGAATGGTTTTGGAGCAATTTGTAATCCTGGAATACAATTCCCATACAACGTCTTAAATTTGGAACTCTATCGTTTGATAAATTTGCAACGTTTATTCCACCAATCGTAACAGTTCCGCTTGTAGGTTTTTCTTCACTATATAACAGTTTCATAAGTGTAGATTTACCAGCACCAGAAGCTCCGACGATAAACACAAATTCTCCTGACAATATATCTAAATTTACGTTTTTTAACGCGTAATGATCGTTATCATATCTTTTTGTAACACCACGAAATTGTATCATTATTTATTATCCTTCAATTTTGCTTTTATTCTGATAGCTAAAGTTTCAGCAGTTAATCCATAATATGCCAATAATTCATTAGCTTCACCACTTTGACCGAATTCGTCATGGATACCTATTCTATATACTTTACAAGGATAGTGTCCGCTTAATGTTTCGCAAATTGCAGAACCCAAGCCCCCAATTACAGAGTGATTTTCAACTGTGATTGCGTAGTTTGTCTTTTTAACACTATTGATAACTGTTTCCATATCTAGCGGTTTTACAACCGGAACGTTAATAACTTCAACAGAAATTCCTTCTTTTTTTAGGATTTCGGCTGCGCCTAAAACTTCTGCTAATGTTTCACCGTTTGTAAAAACAGAAACATCAGTACCTTCTTCAAGTACGTGTGCCTTGTGAATATTAAAGTGATAATCTTCACCAAATATATCAGGCACATTACTTCTTGCAATTCTTATATACATTGGACCGTCATGCATTGCAGCATATTTAACAACTTCTTCGCATTCTTTACTATCAGCAGGAACAATTACTGTCATGTGCGGAATGTTACGCATTAGTGCAACATCTTCAAGCGCTTGGTGACTTGCACCGTCCTCCCCAACAGTAATACCACCGTGTGTACCAATAATTTTCACATTAAATTCCGGATAACATATGGAATTTCTTATTTGGTCATAAGTTCTACCAGTTGCAAACATTGCAAAGCTCGCAACAAAAGGGATTTTGCCACCCGCTGCCAGTCCTGCTGCGGTCGCCATCATGTCTTGTTCTGCAATTCCTGAATCAAAAAATCTTTCAGGAAATTTTTTTGCAAACATTTGAGTTTGAGTCGAGCATGCCAAATCAGCATCCATGACAACTACTTTTGAATTTATTTCACCAATTTCGCTTAGAGCTTTACCAAAAGCAGAGCGTATAGACTTTTTATTACTTCTATCTACTAACATTAAATCCCCATTTTTATTTGTGCGGTGGGCTTTTCGCCCCCATATCCATATTATACCATGAAAATTGTTTCTGTTCCAACACGTTAACTCAATATTTACAAATATAAAATTGTCTAAAATACACTAATAGCAAGATTTTTCAATAATATTTGTTAAGATTTATTAAAATATTCTTAAAATTAGGCAATTATTTTTCTTGAGGAGTATTTAAACGGTAGAATAGGAATATGACGATATTTACAAGAAAGGAAATTAAAAAATGTTACAAGTTCCAACATTCCCAAATTATCAATTACAACAGCCAAACTATAACGCTGTAAAAATTGATATTCACAACCCATCAGTTGGAGGCCCTGCAACTTGTCCGCAACCTCAAATGATGCCAATGCCTCAAGTAGCTGGACCAATTTACAATTACCCTCAAGCACAAGTTTATGATTACCCACAAGCGGTACAACCTCCGTATTATATGCCGTACCCACAACAACCGGTATATTATCCAACATATCCACAACAACCACAAGTTGTAGAACAACAACCACAAGTAGTGCAACAAGCTCCTGCACAACAAGCGCCTGCACAACCAGCGGTAGTTGCACAACAACCTGCAGCAGTTCAACCGGCACCGGCTCAACCAACAGTTGTTTGCCCTCCATGCCCAAATTGCAATACAGAAATTCAACCACAAGTTGTTCCCCCTGTAGCAGTTCAACCAGCACCTCAACAAGTTAATATTAACCAAGCTCCTGTAGCTCCAGCTCCAGCAGTTCCGCAAGCTCAACCAGCTCCAGCGGCTCAACCTGTTGACGTTGCTCAACCAGCTCCAGCAGCTCCATTAGTAGATTTAAACGGTTTTGTAGCTCGCTTAGCTAACCCAGATTATGAAGTTCAAGCAAATACTATGGAAGAAATTGCAAATATGGTTAAAGATGAACCAGTAAAAGCTACAGAACTTTTAGATGCAAAAATTATTGATGCTTTAATCAATATTATGAATGCTGATTCTTCAAAATTGGCAGGTCCAACTCAAGAACAAATTGCAGCAAGACAAAAATTAATGAGTGGTCAACAGATTTCTGATGCTGATAAAGCATTAGCAACAACAATCACTCCAATGGAACAAGCTGAAAGAAACAAAAGTTATGCAATGTTCACATCTGCAATCTTGCAAAAATTATACGGTGAAGAAGTAGCAAAATTAACAGGTACAACAGTTCCTTTAACTGAATTACCTGCAGCAATGAACGTTGTTGATCAATTAAAAGATAACCCAAATCCAATGGTTAGATCTTCAGCAATCGAAGCATTAAGCTATATTCAAACACCAGAATACAAAAAAGATTTGACAACATTGTTCACAATCGCACAAAAAGATCAGGACAAAAACGTTCAAGAAGCAGCAACAGCAGCACTTGAGAAGTTAAATCAAATCTAGTAACACAAACTTCCTTTCTTTTATAATATAAAGACCCTCAAGCGAGGGTCTTTTATTTATACATTAACTGGTTCTTTTTCTTTGTAACTTTCAGGTATAGGAGTACAATTTTCATAATCAGCGTGATCGCAAATAAATTTACTCCATTCGTAAATAATTTCTTCTTCACCTAAAGTATGAGAGATAGGCTTGCCTATATAGACTCTAAATTTTCTACGAGTAAATGGTTTTAGTTTTGGATAACCTGAAAATTCGGCAATTGCAACAGGAACAATATCAGCTTTTGCTGCTTTTGCAATAACTGCAAATCCTTTTTTAATACCTTCTAATTTACCATAAGGTCTTGTTCCTCCTTGAGGAAATACGCCCAAAGACCAAGATGTTGTAAAGATATCTTTGACCGTTTTAAAAGTTGCAATTTCAGGCTTTGTTCTGTTTACGGCAAAAGCTCCAAGTCTTTTTACCAGCCATTGCAATTTTTCTTCTGGTCTGAATAATTCTTCTTTTGCCATAAACGCAATAATTTTTCTTGTTGCAAATGGCAAAATTGGAGGATCAAATATAGAAACGTGGTTTCCTGCGTAAATATATTTGCCGTTATCTTTAGGAACATTTTCGCGTCCATAAACTTTGTAATCGTAGAAAATGCGCATAAAGTTATCTACAACTATTCTCAAAAAGAACCAATAAAATAAAGATCTTTGCCAGCCGTATTCTTTAGCATAACGTCTGTTAAAATTTCTTTCTGTATTATTCTGCATTTTGTATCTCCTCAGACTCTACATACTTAAAACCTGTTAATTCTTCGATAGCTTTAATCCATTGAGTAACCATAACATCAACATCTTCGTTGTAAGGAATTAATTCTCCAATTCTAACAACAACATTTCCTGAAAAAGGAATGTGTGTTGCTTTTTCCGTACCAGTTATACCAATAGGCAAAATACCACATTTTGTAGATTTTGCAATACTGGCAAAACCTTTGTTAATATTAGAAATTGTTCCAGGAACGCAACGTGTACCTTGAGGGAAAAGTCCTAATACCCATTCGGTTTGACTGATAGATTTAGCTGTTTTTATTGTTGAAGCACCTAAGTGGTCACGATTTACTGCAAAAGCGCCCAACCAATCCAACCACCAACGAATGAATTTTATGTCAAATAATTCTTGTTTCGCCATAAAACTAACAGGACGTGGCATAATTGTGCCTAACATTGGTGGATCAAGTGTTGATAAGTGGTTTGCGGCAACAACGTATTTGTTGTGTTTTGGAATATTTTCTTTCCCAAACACTTTCATTCTATAGATTACTTTTAGTCTAATCATGTAAAAAACTTTTGTGACAAGTGCATAAAATACTGCGCGCCAAAAGTTAAATTCAGATGCATCACGTTTTGCATAACTACGTTTTTCTTTTTTTTCGTTTTCTTTCAAAATAATATACTCCCCTAATAACCACTAAAATTATATACCAAATCTTATAATTTAGCAAATAGACAAAGAGTATTTTTTTTTTTTTAATTAACTCAAGGG
>SUTY01000062.1 GCA_015152455.1 Cyanobacteria bacterium SIG32 | reverse complement strand
CTAAAGTAAATGCTGCCCCCTCACCCTTACCCTCTCCCATAGGGCGAGGGAATAATCCCAAAACGTCCGAAAGCCTTGCTAGGAGAGCGTTTCTACCCCCCCCCCTAAGGTCTTAAAGCCAGTTATAGCTTCATTTTTTAACATAATACGATCTCCTATTCTGTTGGATCTTCCAACCTTAATGTACTTCATGATCACTTGGTCACTAAAACCTTGATCACTTGGTATTATAACATTTATTTGAAATATTGGCTACTGTATTTGACGGATTTTTAATATCTATAAAAACCGAACTGTCATCCTGAACGACAATGCGCATCATCCTGAACTCGTTTCAGGATCTGTTACAAGCCCCTAACCCAACACTAAATCTAAAATTCAACTAATGTATCAATTATTGAAGATTTGAACGATTCTGAAATGTCATCTAAATCCACTAAATCAACTCGAATTGGCAATGATGATTCTTCTAAAGCGTTTCTTATATATAATATTGTATCTTCATTACTCTTTTTGAATTTGATTGCCAAATCTAAATCTGAATATTTCTTATAATTCCCTCTAACTCGAGAACCAAATGCATAAATACGTTCTATTTTATCAGAAAATAACGACAAAATCTGCTTAATTTGTTCAATGTACTTATCGTCTAAATAAATCATTTTATTTTTCCTATTAAAAAATCTATTTCTTGAATAAAATCCTCCATTATGGACAAGACTTGTTCTGCTTTTTCTTCATCATACGTATGAGAAGTAATATTTCGCATTTGTCTGTATATAATCCAATTCTCTAAATTATTCTTTAAAATACCCATCTCATTTGCTTGTCTTATAAGTTGATTAAATGTAAAAGAATTTATATCATCTTGATTAGGAATATTTAATTCAATATAGCGTTGAATAAATTTTACAGCCAATGCATAAGTATATTCAAACCTCTGAATAACAGAATCTCTAACAAATTCGTTTTTCTCTTTTAGATATTCTTCTTGGGCAATTTTTAAACTATTTAGAGAATTTTCCAATGCCGTAACGTTAATTTTATAAAAGTCGTTCATAGGGGTAATTATAGCGGTTATAAGAAATTTTGTCAATTGCAGATCTTAGTAAAAACATATAATCCTTAACTATATAGCTACTTAATAACTCCATAATAAAAGCCCCTTACGGGGCTCTTTTTAATTGTGAGTATTCTCACCAGCTTGTATTAATCTTTTTAATTATTCAACATTTGGAAAGTCACTTATCAATTTATCAACTTCGGCATTAACTTTTGCCTGAAGTTCTGCTTTCTGTGCTGCAACTTGTGCTTTGTATGCTGAACTTTTTTCTTGTTGTTTTGCAAATTCAACTGCAGATTCCAATGAATCCCATTTTTCATTTGCTTTGTTTAATTTTTTATATGCTTCTTCAGCTTCTTTTTGTGATGAGAATTCTAAATACGCTTTGTATTTATCACCATATGATTGATTACCTGGTCTGCCTGCCCAACGAGTATCAACTTCCAAACCAGTACCATTTACTTTTACAGGTTTGAAGTAATCAAAATAAGCATTCGCACAACCTCTGCGTTTTACAATTGGTTGTAGTGCTTCATTCAACTCAACATCAACATGCTGATGTCCTTGTAATTCCTCACCTGCTTTTCTTACACCTTGCAAATATCCCAATGATTTTTTTGCTAAGCCTTCTTTAGCACCTGATTTTATTTTCAAAGCCATACCAAAATTTGGGGAGTAATTGTCGTTTACTTGCATATTTACATTCCTTTCAAAAATTTTTCTACGTGTTCTATAATTATCCTCAAGATAATTTATTGCCTTATATTAAAAATCTTGTTACAAAACTTAGTAATACAATATACCATTAACAAGCACTCAAAACTTAAGAATAATTCCTCATTTTATTGACAAGTAATCTTTTTAAAATTATAATACATCTGAAGGGTAAACTCCAACACTTCCTCCGACACAGACTTGTTAAGAGAAATCAGCGGGAAAGGAGGTGGTACAATGACACGAGAAATAATTAAAAAAGTCCTAGCTACACTAGGACTAATAATTCAAATTCTCGCCGAATTTGTATAGGGAGTTAAGAACGGTTACAAGAACGGAACTCTTGGAACCGTTTCCCTATATTCTCATTATAACTCCTTTTTACCGTTTGTCAATCCTAAAAAATGCCACAATTATCCTCCGAACAAAAGAGAGGCTTATTATTGCCGTAAGACTTTTTTTGTTGTAAAATTCATTTATAGTTAAAAAGACAAAAGAGGGAAGAAGATGCAAGTATCATTAAATTGGTTAAACGAATTCGTAGATTTATCTAATGTTGACGAAAAACAAATAGCTCATGAATTGACTATGAGTGGCTTAGAAGTTGAAGCTATTGAAGAAGTTAAACCAAAATTTACTAATATAAAAACAGTTAAAATTGAAAAAATAGATAACCACCCAAATTCTGAAAAATTACACCTTGTAACAGTTAATACAGGTTCAGAATTAAAAACAGTTGTTTGTGGCGCTCAAAACATTGCTGTAGGGCAAATTATTCCATACGCAACAGTAGGCAGCCAAGTTTTAGACAGAAAATCAGGTGAAATGTTCACATTAACACCTGCCGTAATTCGTGGAGTTGAATCTCAAGGTATGCTATGTTCAGCAGATGAATTAGGCGTTTCTGAAAGAAATTATCAAGAAGAAGACGGTATTTTAATCCTTAACAGAATTTTCCCTAATGTTCAAATCGGTGAAGATGTTAAAGATGTTTTAGGATTTGAAAAAGATGTAGTTCTTGATGTAGCACCAACTGCAAACAGAGGTGACCAAATGTCTGTTTTAGGTGTGGCAAGAGAATTAAGTGCAATTTTCAACACCCCTTTGAAATTCAACAAAATCGAATGTACAAAAGATCTAACTACAAACGAATTTGAAGTTGAAATTAAAGATACAGATGTTTGCAAATACTATTCAATCGGTATTTTAAAAGATATAACTATTAAACCATCACCTGAATGGATGCAAAAAAGACTTTTGGCATCTGGTGTACGTGCAATCAATAACGTTGTCGATATCACAAACTACGTTATGCTTGAATACGGCACACCTTTACACGCATTTGATTTAGACAAATTAAACGGTTATTTATGTGTAAGACGTGCAGAAGAAGGCGAAAAACTTGTTACTCTTGACAGTGTTGAAAGAACTTTAACAAGAGATACGGTTTTAATTGCAACAAAAGAATGTGGCGTATGCTTGGGTGGCATATTCGGTGGTGAAAATTCTGAAATCGACGACAATACTAAAAATATTGCACTTGAAGCCGCATATTTCACACCTTCTGCTAACAGAAAATCTGCTCATAGCGTAGGTTACAGAAGTGACGCTTGTGCTAGATTTGAACGAGGAATTGATATTGAAGCCGTAAAACCTGCCTTAATGCGTGCTATGCAATTGTTAGTTGAATATGCAGATGCAAAAGTTACAGGCGTCGTTGAAACTGGTGAAAATAAACTTGAACCTACTGAAATCACTTTAAGATTTGCACAAGTCCAAAGAATTTTAGGTTGCTCAGTAGATTCTCAAAGATGTATAAATATTTTAGAAAACTTAGGATTTGAAAAACTTGGTGGTAATGATGCTGCTGCAAAATTCAGAGTTCCATCATTCAGAGCATATGACGTAACTCGTGAAATAGATTTAATTGAAGAAATTGCTCGTATAAACGGCTACGATAAAATTGCTCCAACACTTCCTAGCAAATCTCAAATGCCTGAAATTTCTTTGGAAGAAAGAGTCTTAGCTAAAGTTAATAACTTAATGAGAGCATCAGGTTTAAATGAAATCATAACAAGCTCATTAATTGGGAAATCTTTATTAGACAAATATACAGTAAGTTTTGACCCTGAAACCGCAGTATATGTAGAAAACGCAGCGAGCGAAGAATATTCAATGCTTCGCCAAACATTATCAGCCAGCGTTTTGAACGTTATGAAATCAAACTTTGATAACGGACAAAAAACTTTCTGGGCATACGAAATTGGTAAAACTTACAAAATAGTTGCACCAGCTGACGAAAAATTCTCAGGTGTTAAAGAATCAAAGACTTTGGCAGGTATATTAACAGGTAACGTCGAAAATTCAAAATGGCAACAAACTGCCGAACTTGATTTCTATACAATAAAAGGGATTTTTGAACATTTATTCGCAGAACTTGGCGTTGAAAGACGTATCAAACTTTCAACTTGCGATAGCTTAGACTATATGCACCCATATAGAACCGCACAAGTTTTATTATTGGGTAAAAAACCAGAACCTATCGGATACTTTGGCCAAATCCATCCATCTTTGAAAGATAAATTAAAACTTAATCAAGATGCGTTTATGTTTGAACTTGATTTAGATGCAATAATTTCTGCAGTAAAAGAAACAACTCCAAGATTCAAACATCTTCCACAATTCCCTGAAGTTCGCAGAGATTTGGCATTTATCATTGATGAAAAAGTTTCTTTTGAAGAAATTCAAAAGGTAATAAAAGGCGCAGTTCAACAAAACATCTTTAAAGGTAGCGAAGTATTTGACGTTTACCAAGGTGAACACGTTGACAAGGGTTATAAGAGTCTTGCATTCCGTATAAAAATGCAAGATGAAAATGCAACTTTGACTGATGAAATTATTGAAAAACAAATGCAATCAGTAAGAGAAAAACTTCAAAAAACTTATGCAGATATTGCATTTAGAGAATAGTACTCCTATTCCCTCGCCCCTTGAGGGGAGAGGGTTAGGGTGAGGGGTGAAATGCAAAAAATTATACTATTTTTAATATTATTTTTAGGATTACATTTGTCGAGCTTTTCGGCGAATGTAATGCCTTATGAAACAGATAAAACTTCAACATACACTCTTGGAGTTTATCAGGCACCAAAATCAATAACATTGTACAAACAACCTGATGAAAAATCAGACATCATTCATAGCATAAAATGGTCAAACGAAAATATTTTCCCCCAAAGCGTATCGTTTGAAAACTTATTTTTAGTCTTTATTCCTAAAAAAGAACTTGGACTTTTAACAGTAACGGACGAAACTGAAGATTGGGTTGAAGTTATATATAACAAATCTACAGGTGATAAAGGGTGGCTCAAAAAAGATGATCCTTATCGCTTTGCGACCTGGATTAATTTTTACAATATGTACGGCAGAAAATATGGACTTTACGTACTCAAAGGAGCACCAGCATCCGTCAATGACATAAGAAGCGCGACTGACGATAAAGCACAACTTGTTGAAACAATGAATATGCCAAGCCGAATAAATCTAAACGTAATTCGTGGCAACTGGGCATTAGTTAGTGTTATGGATATGGATAAAACTGCAAAAACAGGTTACATTCGTTGGAGAAATGACGACGGAATTAAATATTTATTCCCTGATATCAAGTAAAAATAATAAAAAAGGTGAGTAGCATTCTACCCACCTTTAAAATTTTGTCACTATTGCTAAATAAACAAAATCACTATTTTTCCCAATGAATCCAACATGCACCGTCACTACATCTTATTGATGTTGATCCTCCACCCGTAACCTCATCATCAATGTAAGGTAGATCTTGCCACTCATCAGTCGTAGCTAATATCGCATTTATACAACTATTTGTAGCTGTTTCATTTGTTATCGGTCCACATTGATTTCTGATATAATCCCAAGATGTATAATCTATATCCTCAACTTTTGCAACGCTAGAAACATTAACACTTCTTAAATCCTTACCGAACATATTAGGTGTTTTACTTCCTGAAGTATCAAAAACTATCGCAACGCATTCAGTTGTTAATCCAACATTATTATCACTTGTTATATGTCTTACATTGCCATCACAATTTGGATTATATGCAACTAAAGCTGACGTTCCGTTTGCTAGTTGCAAACCTACAACATTTGTTCCCCAGTCGTCTTTACCAAGATTTTTCGCAGTCTTGATATCGCTAACTGCCACAGTTTCATTATTCCACACTACTTCATTATTAAAACAATTTGTTAATTTAGTATTGTCACAAGTTGCAGTTACCTTCATATATTTTGAAAGATTAGAAACAAATTGTTCTGAACTTTCAAGACCTTTAAGTTCATTTAAAACATTCATCATTCTCAATGATTCACCCAAATTTCTATTAAACACGCTCGCTGCTGTATTCCAGGATTTTTCTTGATAGTTTGCTACAAGTGTTGGAATTGTCATTGCTGCCACTACACCTATTATTGCCAAAGTTATTAAAACTTCTGCCAATGTGAATGCGAAATCTTTTTTCATATTTTTACCTCATTTTTCTATGTAACCATTCATAATTCTATATTATATTTCTAATTTTGTCAATATTATTCAATGTGTTCGTTAGTGTTGAATTGCCAAATTATTATATAGACTTTCAAAAGGAGGAACTTATGAATTTCAAACAAACATTTGCCAAAAAATTACGAGAAATAAGAAAGCAACGACATTTGACCCAAGAACAACTTGCCGAATTAGTATCCGTTGATTTTAGGCATATATCATACATTGAAACCGCAAAAAGTTTCCCCTCAACTGACCTAATTGAGCGCATTTGCAAAGCATTAAACGTAACCTATTCACAACTTTTCGATTTTGAATTGGAAACCAGCCGTGAAGATTTAATATTAAAAACCACTAATATAATCAAAACATTAGATGACGAAAAACTTGCTCTCATTTTTAAAATTGCAAGCGGATTATAAAAGTATTCCTTAATAATCTGCAAAAAACTCTCGACAATTGATTTTGTTTGTTATAGCATTGGCTTAAACGCATTAATAATTAGTAAAGGAGAATTTTATTATGCAAGTTATATTAAAAAAAGACGTACAAAACCTTGGTGAAGCTGGCGACGTTATCAGCGTAAAAGATGGTTACGCAAGGAACTTCTTATTACCTCAAGGTGTTGCTGAAGTTGCAACCGCAGGTGCTTTAGAAAACCGCGAAAAAAACTTAGCTAGAATCAAAGCTAAACAAGAAAAATTACACGCTGAAGCTGTTGCTAAAGCTGAACAAATCGAAAAATTTGGCAAACTTGAATTATCAGCTAAGGCTGGTGAATCTGGCAAATTATTCGGTACTATCACAACTAAAAAATTAACAGAAGAACTTCAAGCAAAAGCTGGTATCGAAGTTGACAGAAAAAATGTTTCTTTAAACGCTCCAATCAACAAGATTGGCGAATACAAAATGCTTATCAAATTAACTTCTAAAGTTAAATGTGAATTAGCTGTTGTAGTTACTGCTTCTGAAGTTGTTAAAGAATCTATCGAAGAAGAAGTTGTTGAAGAAACAGTTGAAGAATAGTTAATCGGAGGATTAAGGCTTAATGGAATGCTTAGCAATAGGATCTTTGCCTTATGATAATCCTCAAGAAGCCATAGATGTGGTTAAAAAGTATTTTTATAATATTCCATTTTGGCCACAACTTGCAAAAGTAAGTAAAAATGAAGACATGACTTTTCAATTCCTGGAAGGTATGCCTTCATTTTTTATTTCAGAAAATTTTAGTTTTGATACTGAAAATGAAAATTTCTACGAAGATTTAGAGCAATTCTATATTGATTATGAAGAAATTATTGGCAATAATAATTTGGATCTGTTAGAGAAATATGCAATAAGTGAAAATTTTTCTTCGACATTTAGAGGATTTTTAGATTTAGCCAAAAATTCAAAGTTAGCAAAAGGACAAATCGTAGGTCCATTTACTCTTGCAACTACCTTAACAGACAAAAGCGGTCGTTGCGCTATTTATGACGAAACTCTTAGAGAAATTATTATAAAAACCCTTGTCTTAAAAGCCATTTGGCAAATTAAACAAATCAAAGCAACAGGAGCTAAACCAATAATTTTCATAGATGAACCGTCTATCTCACAACTTGGGACTTCAGCTTATTTAACCATTTCACAAGAAGAAGTTGTGGATATGATTAAGGAAATTTCTGATGCAATACAAGCGAATGGAGGACTTTCTGCAATTCACTGTTGTGGCAAATGCGATTGGAGTGCACCGATAAAAACAGGAATAAATATCATCAGCCTTGATGCATATGCTTATGCCCAAAATTTAAGTATTTTTAACAAAGATGTTGATAATTTCCTTAAACAAGGTGGTAAAATTGCTTGGGGCGTTGTTCCTACACTAGATAAAGATGCTTTAGAAAAGGCTAATTTAGAACTTATGATTGATAAATTTGACAAAGCTGTTAAATATTTGACTAAAAAAGGAATTAGTGAGAAACTAATTATAGAAAATTCATACGTATCACCATCTTGTGGTGCTGGTTCATTACCAAAGGAACTTGCATTAAAAGCAATGGAATTAACAAAACAGTTATCTGACAGTTTAAAAGAGAGGTATAATGACAATTAAACTTGCCATTACAGGAAAAAGCGGCAGCGGTAAAACAACTGTAACCAAAGCCTTTTTAAATATCATAAAAGAAATGTTTCCGGAAAAATCAATTCTGTTATTTGATAATGATTTAACTGGAGAGTTAGGACATAGCTTTGGTTTGGACATAAGAAATACTATTTACGGTATCAGAAGCGGTAAACACGAATACAAAACTGGCATTCCTGAAGATATGTCAAAACAAGAATTTATAGAATGGGCAATGGAAGATATCGTTGTTTCTCTAGAAGATAACGTTGATATTATTGTATCTTGGTTTGTTGGCTCAAAAGACTGTCGTTGCCCAATTACAGGTCAGATTAATGATGCTATTTTAAAATTAATCGAACGTTATGATATAGTAATTTTTGATTGCGAATTCGATTTAAAATACTTAAATCAACTTGTTGATACTGATATTGATACCACTATTATCGTTGCAAATCCTAGCGAAGCTAGCGCACATTTAGCAAAACGTATAGAAGAATTTAGTTCAAAATATGCTGCAGGAAATCAATTGGGAGTTGTAATAAACAAAGTTGAAAATAATGATTTGACAGATGTTTACACTTTATTAAAAAAATATGATTTAGACGTATTGGGTGTAATTCCTTTTGATAATAAATTAATTGAAAACACAGTTAAAAAAGACTCCGAAATAGTGAAAGAAGCTATCAAACAGTTTTATTTTAGACTTAATTTACCACAGATGAAGGTGTAAAATGGCAATAATTTTAGACGGAAAAAACTTAAGAGATAAAATTCTGGCAGAATTAAAAGAAAAAATTGATACCTACGAGAAAAAACCGACACTCGTTGTAATTCTCGTTGGAGAAAATCCTGCAAGTCAAATATATGTAAATAACAAGAAAAAAACTGCCGAAAAAATTGGTATAAATTCTATCGTCTTAAATTATCCTGAAAACACAACAGAACAAGAACTTTTAAATAAAATTAACGAATTAAATAATGATAACGAAGTAACAGCGATTTTAGTACAATTACCGTTACCAAAACATATTTCAAAAGAAAATATAATCAATGCAATTGATCCTAAAAAGGATGTTGACGGTTTCACCCCATACAACTTTGGAAAATTATTCTCAGGCGAAAAACCTTATGTTTATCCATGCACACCAAAAGGGATTTTACTGCTTTTAAAAGAGTATAACATTGAAGTTTCTGGCAAGCACGTTGTAATTATAGGACGTTCAAATATCGTAGGCAGACCACTTTCACAAATGATGTTGAACGAAAATGCTACAGTTACAGTTTGCCATAGCCACACTAAAAATCTCTCTGAAATAACAAAAACTGCAGATGTCATAATTTCTGCAGTAGGGAAAAATATAATAGAAGGGGAAAAAATGTTAAAATCTGGTTGTGTGGTTGTTGATGTTGGGATTTTCAAAGATTCAACAGGTAGAACACGTGGAGATGTTGACTTTGAAAGTGCCTCTAAAATCGCATCATATATCTCTCCAGTTCCTGGCGGAGTAGGTCCAATGACTATCACATCATTAATGCTTAACACCGTAGAACTTTTTGAAATATAGTTCAATATATTGCCTAACTTATGACTAGACTTATAGTCAAAGCCACCAAAAGCGTAACCACCAATATTGTGACAATATGGTGTCGTGCCTCAGGCACTACCCGCCGATAAGGTTAAGACCACAACTGTTTTTAATATTGTTGTTAACCATTGATTTCAAACTATTGATTTCAGAATCTAACAATGTAATTTGTGATTCTAAAGTATCTTGTTGAGATTCTAAATACTCTTCGGTTTGTTGAAGTTCAATGTAGTATGGATCATTATCCAAATCACCGCCAGCAGCGTCAATCTCGTTTGCATAATAACCCATTTCTTTTGAAACCCAGTTTGCCTGATTCATAATCAAAGTTTGCTCAAACTGAACTTGGTTTCTTTGTAAAATCAATAAATTCTTTTGTCCATCTACCGCTAAAAATGACATATTAGCTCTCCTTATATTATACTCTTCTCGTACATATATAAAGTATTTTAATTTTTACCAATTTCAGCGTTTGCATTTTTCGTTACATTTGTTAATATTTGCTGATATTGCCAAATGTTGAAAAAAATGGTAAGATGAAGAAGTCTTTAAGACGTTAAGGCGATAAGTCTATAAGTTCAATAATTAATTATGTAACGAACTTAACGTCCTATAGTCTTAAAGACTTAACGACTTACCAAATAAGGAGAGAGTATGAAAAAG